>CAZAGO010000001.1:0-14937 GCA_964485045.1 Candidatus Woesearchaeota archaeon
GGGAATGAAACTCCAGAATATGTTTTATTCAACTAAAATGAAAGAATTACACCTTCTATACAATCCAAATACTAAAGAATATTATTTTAGTAATGCATCTAATCCCTATACAAATGGAGATAGGCAACCATTAAAAGAAGAGACTATTTTGAATTCACTTAAATCGAAAGTTGATTCAAAAAGAAAATCTCTTTTAAACCTTATAAATGTAAATGAAGAAATTGAAAAAGAAATATTCAATCTTTTTGAAGATTCTAAAATTATTATAAAAAGAAAGTTCGATAAAATTTAATAAACCCTTTTTGCTTAATTTCCGTATGGAAAATAAAATAAATTATTCTGAAATAGGGTTTAAGTCTGGATTAGAAATTCATCAGCAACTAGATACTCACAAATTATTCTGCGAATGCCCTTCTTTTTTAAGAAAAGATGAACCTGATTTCACAATACAAAGAAAGCTTCATGCAGTTGCTGGAGAATCAGGAAATGTTGATGAAGCAGCATCTTATCAAGCTTCTTTAAATAAAAATTTCTTTTATCAGGGATATAATAATACTACTTGCCTAGTTGAATTAGATGAAGAACCTCCTCATGAAATAAATCAAGAAGCTTTGAAAATTGCATTGCAAATTTCTCTTCTTTTAAATGCAAAAATTGTTCCAATAGCTCAAATAATGAGAAAAACGGTTATAGATGGATCAAATACAAGTGGATTCCAAAGAACAGTTCTTATTGCAAAAAATGGGTATTTAGAGACATCGCAAGGAAAAGTAGGAATTGAAACAATCTGTCTAGAAGAAGATGCTGCAAGAATTATCTCTAAAGAAAAGAATAACTCATACTATAGATTAGATAGATTAGGTATCCCTCTTATAGAAATTGTTACTGCTCCAGAAATGAAAACTCCTGAAGAAGTTAAAGAGATAGCACTTCAGATAGGAGAAATTTTAAGAAGTTGTAAAGTAAGAAGAGGTATTGGTACTATAAGACAAGATGTTAATATTTCAATAAAAGAGGGGACAAGAGTTGAAATAAAAGGATTCCAAGATCCTGCAATGATGATTGAAACAATAAATAAAGAAATATTAAGACAAAAAACTCTTATTTCTAAAGGAAAAAAAGTTGAAAAAGAAGTTAGAAATGCACTTCCCGATGGAAGTACAGAGTTTCTAAGACCCATGCCTGGATCTGCAAGAATGTATCCTGAAACAGACTTATGCTTATTAAAAATTTCAAGAGAAACAATTAATGAGATTAAGAGAAATTTGCCAAAATTAAGAAAAGAAATAGAGAACGATTTAAGAGTAGAAGGACTAAATGAAGAAATGATAAAACTTCTATTTAAAGAAAACATGCTAGAAGATTTCAAAGAGTTAAGTTTCATTATAAAAAATCCAAATTTAATTGCAAAAGTTCTCCTTATTTTTCCAAAAGAAATTGCAAGCCATTCTAAAAAAGATATTTCAAAAGTTAGAGAAATTCTAAACAAAGATATTCTCATTTTTATTTTAGAAAATTTAAAGAAGAAAAAAATAAATGAAAACCAAATCAAACAGGTTTTAGAAAGAATAATAGAAGGAGAAGATTTTGAAAAAGCAATATCCTTTGAATTAGAGACAGACTCAATTGAAGAAAAAATACTTAAAATTGTAAAAGAGAAACCCGGGCTTGCTATAAATGCGTATATGGGAATAGCCATGAAAGAATTTGCTGGAAAAATAAGTGGAAAAGAAATAGCAGAAATTATTAAAAAGCATGTTAAATAGAAAATACTATGGAAAAAGAAAAAAAATTATTTAATTCTTGCGAAAAAAGAATTTTAATAAAAGAGTTATTTTCTTCAAAAGAAAAGAAGATAGAAATTGCTGGATGGGTTCATAATTCTAGAGATTTAAGCAAAGTTAAATTTCTTGTTCTAAGAGATATTTCAGGAATAATTCAAGTAACTGGAATAAAAAATGAAACTCAAAAAGAGATTTTTGAAATGATGGACAAAATACCAAGAGAATCAGTTGTTTATATTTCTGGAGAGTTGAAAGATTCAAAACAAGCGCCTGGGGGAAAAGAGGTTTTACCTAGCAATATTCTTGTTTTGAACTCTTCGGAAGAACTTCTTATTGATGTCTCAGATTTTTCTAAGACAGAACTTCCAAAAAGACTTGACTATAGATTTTTGGACTTTCATAGAAGAAAAACTCAAGCAATCTTTAAGATACAAACAGAGATTGCAAATTCTTTCAGAGAATATTTCTATAATAAAAATTACATAGAACTACAACCTCCTTGTGTAATAGGAACTTCAAGCGAAGGAGGAACTGAATTATTTCCTGTGCAATACTTTGAAAAAAAAGCATATCTTGCCCAATCTCCTCAATTATACAAACAAATGATGGCTTGTTCGATGGAAAAAACATTTACAATTACCCCTGTATGGAGAGCTGAAAAACATAACACTCCAAGACATATAAATGAAATAAGACAAATGGATATAGAATGTGCTTTTATGAATCAAATGGATATAATGAAAGAGCTAGAAGAAGTTATGAAACATATAATTTCAAATATTTTAAAAAAATGTAAAACTGAATTAGAAATACTTGGAATAAAAGACCTTAAAATTCCAAAAGGGGTTTATCTTCATTATGAACAAGCAATAAAAGAAGCGGGAGGGCAAATTGGAGAGGATTTTACTCCAGAACAAGAAAGAATTTTATGTAAAAAATATCCTGGAGAAGTAGTATTTACCCATTCATGGCCAAGTTCAATTAAACCTTTTTATATCATGCCAAAAGATGAAAACCCAAAATCAGAATATAGCGAAGGATTTGATGCTCTTTATGGAGGAATTGAAATTTCTAGCGGAGGACAAAGAATTCATATCCCTAAACTTTTAATTGAAAGACTAAAATCTAAAAAACTAAATCCAAAAGATTTTAAAAATTATATAGATAGTTTCAGATTTGGAGCTCCTTTTCATAGTGGATGGAGTATTGGTTTAGAAAGATTAACACAGATTGTATGTGGATTGGATAACGTAAAGGAAGCCACAATGTTTCCTAGAGATAGAGACAGATTAAATCCATAATTAATTCTTAGAATGAAATCATTTGGAACTCTCCATGGCAAATTAAAGCTTCCTGCCTTTTTTCCAGATGCAACTTATGGAAAAATAAGGTCTATAAATATAAGTGACCTAAAAAAAACTAAGACTAAAGGATTAGTTGTAAATGCATACCACTTATTCAAAGAAAATCTCTTAGAAGAAATACAAAAATCAAAAGGCATTCATAACTATATGAATTTCAAAAAACCTATTATTTCTGATTCTGGAGGATTCCAAATTATGTCCCTTATTCATAAAAATTCTAAGCTTGGAAAAATCACAGAGAAAGGTGCTTTTTTTGTAATTGATGGGAAAAAATTCATTCTTACTCCAGAAAAATGTATTGAAATTCAATTAAAAATAGGAAGCGATATAATTATGTGTCTTGATGACTGCACAAAACCAGAATTAAAATATAAAGATCAATTAAAATCGGTTGAGAGAACAATTCGTTGGGCAAAAAGGTGTAAAATCCATTTTGAAAAACTAACAAAAAAAGAAAACAAAAAACCCTCACTCTTTGCAATAATTCAAGGAGGAGAAAGCAAAAGACTAAGAAAAAAATGTGCTGAGGAACTTTTGAAAATAAAATTTAATGGATACAGTTTTGGAGGGTGGCCCGTAAAAAAGGGTAAATTGCTAAAAGAAATTTTAGAATACACTTCAAGCCTAATTCCAAATAATTTTCCAAAATATGCTATGGGTATTGGAAAACCAAAAGATATTATTGAATGCATAAAGATGGGCTATACTCTTTTTGATTGTGTTATTCCTACTAGAGAAGCTAGGCATAAACGCCTTTATATATTTCATAAGGATTATAAAAATAAACTTGAAAATTCTTTTTCTTTTCTTAAAATAAATTTAAAATCAAAAAATAGCAAGAAAAAAATATCTAATTTTTGCAGTTGTGAACTATGTTCAAAATATAATCAAAAAGAACTATTTGAAATGTTTAGAAAAAATCCTGAAAAGGCAAGAAGACTTTCAACAATTCATAACTTGACATTTTATAGCACTCTTTTAGAACACTTAAAATCTCTTAATTAACTTTTTAAAATAGCCATTCCTTCATAAACTATGGATTTTTTATGGAGAAAAGTTTCTAAACAAGAGAAAGAAGATATTAAAAAGCAAGCAAAAAGAATAATCGATAATTTTTCTAACAATCTTTCAAAATTAAATATCCCTCTTGAAGAATCAATAATTGAAAGGAATTTATGTCAAAG
This sequence comes from Candidatus Woesearchaeota archaeon, assembly GCA_964485045.1. Lineage (GTDB taxonomy): Archaea > Nanobdellota > Nanobdellia > Pacearchaeales > GW2011-AR1 > CAZAGO01. The sequence goes on from CAZAGO010000001.1 coordinate 4,333, forward strand.
AGAAGAAAAGGAAAGCAAAGAAGAAAGAAACTTCTCAAAAAAAATTATGTTTGAAAATGCTAAAGAAAAAAATAATAATTTTATTATAGGAGAACGCAAATCATGGTAAGCGAAGGAAAATTTATTGTTGCATCTGGTCCGGTGATTATTAAAAAAGGAAAGCTCCTAGTAAACAAAGATAATAAGGACGATTTTTACAAGCTTCCAGGAGGAACAATTGAACATGGCATAGAGGATTTGGAGCAAGCTTGTCATAGAGAGACAAAGGAAGAAAATAATGGAGAAATTGAAATAATCAGACCATTGCATCCAATGATTATATGGAAAAATCCTCAGTCTGGTGAAAAAATGGTTATTCTTTTGATTCACTATCTTTCAAAATTAAAAAATCCAAAGGAAGTTATGCCAATTTCTCCTGTTCAAGAAATCAAATGGTTAGACATAAAAGAAATAAAAAAAGGAAAGTATCATGTTGCTCCAAATATAAAATTCTTAATTGAAAAAGGAGATATAAAATAAAAAGATGAAAAATACAAAATTGGAGGATTTTGCATAATGGAAAACAAAATAAAGATGTATATCTTTTTGGGAATACTTGGTTTGCTTATAATTCTAGCAGTTGTATTTTTTTATCTTCGTGCAGAAGAAAACTACTGGATACAAGATTCAAAAGGGGTTTGGATTAAGCATGGAAGTCCCCTTAAAACTCCAGAAGAAGTATTGACTCAGCAAAGAATTATTATTTGTGCTAAAGACTTATATTCTAAATTCCCAAAAGAGAACATTTCAAGCCAGTGTCTCGGCTCTTGTGATAATTATGCAGTAGATCTCGTTAACAATCCAAAAATTGAAGAAGATAGTTTTGAAAAAAACTTATGCGAATCAATTGTAAGAGGGCAACTTACAAGAGTTATAGAAATGGATAAAGAAGGAAATATCATAACAATCAGAGGATAAAAATGGAGGAAAAATTAAAAAAATATCTTAAAGAAATTGAAAAAAATAATAAAAAAGGTAAGAAAATAAATGCAATCCTTCAATTGAGAGATAAAAAAGAATTAATTGAGGAAGCAAAGGCCATAAATAAAAAAATAGAATGTAAAAAAGCTGGAAAACTTGCTGGAAAAATAATTATAATAAAGGCAAATATAAACGTGAAAGGGATGAACTGTTCTTGTGCTTCAAAAGTATTGGAAAAGTATATTGCTCCTTATGATGCTTATGTTGTAAAAAAAATAAAAGAAGAAGACGGATTAATAATAGGAATTGCAAACATGGACGAATTTGCATGTGGAGGCTCTGGAGAAACCTCTGCTTTTGGAGTAACACAAAACCCTAAAAAAATAGGTTTTGTTCCTGGAGGATCTTCTTCTGGAAGCGCAGCTTCTGTGTCTGCAGGATTTTGTGATATGGCCTTAGGAAGTGATACAGGAGGAAGCATAAGAAACCCTTCAAGTCATTGTGGAGTAGTGGGAATAAAACCAACTTACTCTTTTGTCTCAAGAGCAGGCCTTATTGATTTAAGCATGAGTTTAGACCAAATAGGAACTATTGCAAATAATGTTGAGGATGCTGCTCTCTTACTAAAAGTTATTTCAGGTAAAGATAAAAAAGATTCTACAAGTCAAGCTTCTCCAGAAATAAATTTAAAAGAATTAAAAAATTCTCCAAAAAAAATTAAAATAGGTCTTCTTGATTTAAATATAAAAGATAACAGGATACAAGCATTAATTAATAAAAAAGTTGAGAATATATCTAAAGAATATGACTTCACATTTGAAAAAATAAAATTGAAATATATCGATTTGGCTGTTGAAACGTATTATCCTTTGGTCTATGTGGAATTCTTTTCTGGCACAAGAAGATTTGATGGAAGGAGATACGGAGAAAAAATTGAAGATGCTGCTGGACCAGAAGTTTTAAGAAGAATTCTTGGAGGAAGTGAAATTACCAAAGCAGAACACGCTGGAAGATATTATAATTTATCCTTAAAAGTTAAAAGTTTGATTGAAAAAGAATTTTCAAAAGCTTTTGAAAAATTTGACTGTATAATTTCTCCAGTTGTTCCAAGACTCCCACACAAAATTGGGCAAAAAATTTCTGTGGAAGAAATGTATGATTATGATGCCTTAACTATTCCTTCAAATCTTGCAGGAAATTGTGCGATAAGTATTCCTACAGGAGAGATTGATGAAATTCCCATAGGAATGCAAATAATGTGTGATAAATTTCAAGAACAAAAACTCTTACAAATAGCACATGCTTTTGAAAAGAAGATATAAAAATCTTTAAAAACGTTCCTTGATTTCTCGAATTATGAAAATAGGGAAAGTTGAAATTTCTTGGTTAGGACATTCTGGAGTTTTGATAAAAAATTCAAAAATAATTTACATTGATCCTTATGCTATAAAAAATGACTCTGAAAAAGCAGATTTTATACTTATAACTCACAGTCATTATGATCATTGCAGTATTGAAGATATACAAAAGATTATAAAACCTGGAACAAAAATAATTCTTCCTCCCGATTGCCAAAGCAAAGTAACTAGATTTAATTTTCCAGTGCAGATAGAAAATTTTGAACCAGGGCAAGAAAAAAATTTTGGAGGAATAAAAATTGTTTCTCTTCCAGCTTATAATATAGGAAAATCTTTTCATTCAAAAGAAGAATCTTGGTTAGGCTATCTTATAAAAATGGATTATGTGCTTATTTATCACGCAGGAGATACTGATTTAATTCCAGAAATGAAAAATCTTACTGGACATGGACAATCAAAGAAAGATTTTGTTGCTCTCCTTCCAGTTGGAGGAAAAGTTACAATGAATTCGGAAGAAGCTGCAGAAGCAGCAAAAATAATAAAACCCTCTTTAGCAATTCCAATTCATTATGGTTCTATTGTTGGAAATAAAGAAGATGCTCTGGATTTTTTAGAATTTTGTGAAGAGAACGGAATAAAGGCTGCGATTCTAGATAAGATTTAAATTCTTATTTTTATTGAATTGTTTATGGCTCAAGATTTTTTTACACAAAGAAAAAAAGCAGTTTTATTGAAAATAGACAAATCTTCAAAAAAAAGCTGGGATAAAAAAATCATTTCTCTTTGTAATAAAATAAATTCAAAAGAAAGTTATTATACGACTTCTTCTTGTTCTGGAAGAGTACTTTTAGTAATAAATGAAAAACGAAAACAAAAAAATGTTTTTTGTAAAGTATATCACCAATTAATATCTCAAAATATTCTTGAGAAAGATTTAAGAGAAATTTTAATTAAATTCAAAAATAAAGAGATAAAGTTTAAACTAGATCCCCCTATAATCCATATAGCCTGCAGAAGAATGAAAGATGCAAAAGAATTATATGAAAAAGCAAAGATTGCTGGATGGAAAAGAATAGGCTTAGTTTCTTGGGAAAAAAGAATAATTTTAGAATTAAATTGCACTGAAAAATTAGAATTTCCTATCATTGAGAACAGAAAAGTTTTAGTTGATGAAAAATTTTTAGAAATAATTGTAAAACAAAGCAATTTTAAAATAAAAAATGGTTGGAAAAAAATAAAAAAGCTAGAAAATTTAATAAAATAATATTTATTTTAAAAAGAATATCCTCTTTTTTGAAACAAAATATATTTAAACAACATTATTGTTGTTTACTATTAGAAATAGGGGTCTCCCCTTTTTCTTGACAGAACTGAAAGGAGGTTTAAAAAATGGTTTTAGATTTTGCAAAGGAAGCAATTCAGAATACAAGCACTCATAGCATTAATTTTGACGAACTTAAAGCAGGAAAAGCTAATATTAAAGTTATTGGATTGGGAGGCTGTGGATGCAACATGATTACTTGGCTTTATAACAAAGGAATCAATGGAGCAACAGTTTACGGTGCTAATACAGATGCCTTACACTTGAGCGTTACCAAAGCTGATGAGAAAGTTCTTATTGGTAAAGAGTTAACAAGAGGATTAGGCGCTGGAGGAAAACCTCAAAGAGGAAGAGAGGCAGCCAAAGAAGCAATCGTAGATTTGAAAAAAGCAGTCGGAGGAGCAGATATGGTTTTTGTCCTTGCCGGTTTAGGAGGAGGAACAGGAACAGGAGCTGCACCAGTAGTATCTCAATTAGCTAAAGAAACTGGAGCTGTTGTCATAGGTGTTGTAACAATGCCATTCGAAGCTGAAAAAGCAAGAATTGACAAAGCAGAATTTGGCTTAACTGAATTAAGAGAGACAACAGACACTTGTATAGTTCTTGATAATAACAAACTAGTAGATATTGCAGGGCAATTGCCAATTGAGCAAGCTTTTGCAGTAGCAAACGAGTTAGTTAGCACAATGGTTAAAGGTATTGTAGAAACAATTACTCTACCAAGTTTAATCAATCTTGACTACGCAGACGTTTCCTCTATTATGAAAGGAGGAGGAGTTGCAGTTATTGGAATTGGAGAATCAGATGCTACAGATCGTGTTAACGAAGCGGTAAAACAAGCCCTTACACATCCTCTACTTGACGTGGACTACCAAGGCGCTAACGGAGCTTTGATACACATTACATGTGGACCTGATTTGAAATTAGAAGAGTTCGACACTATTGGTAGAACTGTTTCCGATAATTTAAGTCAAGAGGCACAAGTAATAATTGGAGCAAGAATTAGCAAAGAGTTCATTGGTAAAGTAAGAGTTATTACTATCATGACTGGTGTTAAGTCTCCTTATGTTTTAGGTAAAGATTTGGAAGATCAAAGTCTTCCTAGAGCTAGAGAGTTCTCAGATCTTGGTATTGAGGTCTTGAGATAATACTTGATATGCTTAAAAAATAGGGTTTAGATTTTTTTTCTTTTTCCTCCCGCTCTTTTGCGGGAGATTTTTATTTTTTCTCACGCAGTTATAACTCCACCACCAAGCACTTTCTGTCCTTGATAAAGAACAATTGCTTGCCCTTCAGAAACACCTGTAATATCTTTATTTAATTCTACTTTGAATTTACCTTTGTCATATATTAATCTTGAAGGTAAAAGTTCTCCTACTTGTCTTATACGAGATAAAACTTTTATTCCTTGGTTTGATTTTTCTTTAAATTTTTTCAAATCTTCTGAGATTAAATAAAAATCCTTTATGATTATTTCTTTTTTATATAAGATAGGATGTTCTTGAGGTGCTGCAATAATTATATTATTTTTAACGTCTTTTTTTGCAACATACCACCTGCTTATATTTCGTTTGTCGTCAAATTTACTTTTGTCTATGTCTATTCCATATCTAGGACCAAGTCTCTGCCCTATAGTGTAGTAATAAATTCCATCATGTTCACCAATTTGTTCTCCTTCTGGATTAAGAATTTTTCCTTTTTTTTGAGGAATCCTTTTTCTTAAAAACTCTTTAAGATTTATTTTCCCAATAAAACAAATTCCAACAGTTCCTTTCTTATTATAATTTGGAAAATGATTTTGCTTTGCAAGTTCTCTTATCTGAAGCTTAGTATAATTTCCTATAGGAAAAAGAGTATGGCTCAAATCATTTTTTGATATCCTATAAAGAAAATAAGATTGATCTTTAGATTCATCTTTTGCACGATAAAAATTATTATTCTTTATTCTTGCATAATGTCCAGTTGCAATGAAATCTGCTTTTAATTTTTTTGCGGCTTTCCATAAAAGAGGAAATTTAATCTTTTGATTGCAATCTACATCAGGATTAGGAGTTATTCCTTTTTTATAGAGTTTAAACATCTCATCAACAACTTGCTCTTTGTATTCCTTTTCAAAATCAAGAGTAATCAGAGGAATATCCAATTTTGTAGCAATTCTCGTAGCCATAAGTCTTTCATCTCTCCATGCACAATCTCCAGTCAATTTATTCTTAGTATCACTCCAATTTTTCATAAAAGCCCCAATCACCTCATAACCTTGTTTTTTAAGAATAAAAGCGGCCACACTAGAGTCAACTCCTCCAGACATTGCAAGAAGAACTTTTTGCTTTTTCATAAACTAACTAAAAAGCAGGAGATTAAAAATCTTTTTTATAAGATATCACTAATCAAAAATAAAAATTTATTCTTATGCTCTCACCCTGTAAGGCGCATCCATTTTTTTCTGTTTGTATTTATTGAAATATAAAATATTATCTAAATCGGTTTTTCTTTTAGAAGAAGATTTGGAAAATTCATAGCCTATAGGAAAAAATGCTTCCACTTGAACCTCATCAGGTATTTTAAGTGCATCTTTTACAAGATACTCTACAAAATATCCTATCCAACAAGTTGAGAGTCCTACTTCCTCTATCTTTAATAAGAAATTTTCTATTGCTGCTCCTACTTGTTGCCTACAAAATTTTTCTGAAAATTCTGGATATGCATTTAACATTCTTGTAGAATCTGTACAAACAACTACAACAAATTGAGATTGAGAAATAAAAGGTTGTTGGGCAGCTTCAGCAAGCTTATTTATTTTTTCTTTATCGCTAACTAAAATAAATCTAGGAGTATATATTCCTCCAGCCATCGGAGCATATCTAGCGACATCTATGCATTCAAGAATAACTCTCCAATCAGGAGTCTTGCTATTAAATTTCTTTACACTCTTTCTTTGTTTTATCACCTTATCTAAATCCATTACCAAAAGATGTATTTGATGTTTAAAAATATAATGATAGAAAAAGAACGTCCCGGAGTTAAAGACTTACCTTTGAATTTGGATTTCTTTAACTCCAATCCGTGCTTCGCACGTCCCGGAGAGGACTCGAACCTCTGGCATCTTGATTAACAGTCAAGCGCTCTACCGACTGAGCTACCGGGACTTATTTGTTTTCCTTTTGCTCAGGCGGTGGGCGTTAGCCTTTACTGAACTGAGCTACCGGGACTTTATTGAATAAAAAATAAACCTTTATGTTGTTTTTAAAACTTATTCTTCTATACGTTTATCTTTTAGTTTCTTTTCAAAACTCTCTTTTAGACCTAAATCTTCAAGAGGTTCAACTTTTGATTTTTCTAATGAATGATAAACATTTGATTGCTTTGAACCGCGTATAAGAGCAATTATACTCTCTCTTGCAAATTTAATATAATCTATAGGGCCAATAATACCAACATGATTTCCATTTATTTCAAAAAAACAATTTGAAAGATCGGATAATGTCTTAAGAGTTTTCCCTCCCTTCCCAATAATTCTTCCTCTTATAACTTCTAAATCTTTTCTGGAAGTATATTTTTTTATATCTATAACTTCAAACTCAAAATCTTCTTTCTTAATTAAGGTTGCAACTCCAAAAGGAAATCCAAAATCAAGAGCATCTATAACTTTTTCAGCTACAAACTCATCTTCTGGCTTTCCTTGCAAATAAATCTCTTTTCCCCTATTTCTTACTTCAACTTTAGTGACTTTTTCTATTTCTTCCCTAGACTTTATTATCCTTCCAGACTTTTCAGATATTATTTTCTTCATATTTTTTATAAATTTGTAACCATTATAAGTGTTTTGATATAGAAATTATTTTAAATTCCACTCTCTTGTATGGTTTATGAGAGAAGACCTTGAAGTTTCCTTAGAAGAAATAATTTCTTTCATTAAAATTCCCCCTCTTACAAGAGAATTTTATAATGGCTCGCTCGTACTAATTTCTTCAGAAAAGAAAAAGTTCAAACTATTAAAAAAAAGTTATGAAGATTCTTTTAAAAAAATAATTTCTTCTAAAAATACAGACTTTTCTATAGAATTTAGACATTTTATAAAAAGGTATAATTATTTTTTTGGAGAAGAAATATTTAATTTTATGAACAACCTTAATAAAAAAAGCATAGAATACATTATTGGAACTTTAAAATTTGAAGAAAATATTAAAGAAAAAGAGCCTTTTGTAGCAAAGAGCCCATTTGAATATACTCATTAATTTTAGAATTCTTTTATATCTTTTTGAAGGTAATTTTTTTCTCTTAGCCAAGCAACCTGATTAGGACGATATTTAAACAAAACATCCCCTTTAGCATTATCTAAATCCCAAGGCTCAATAATAACAACATCATTTGGTCTAAGCCAAAGACTCCTCTTTAATCTTCCTGGAACTCTACAATTTCTAGACTTTCCATCAAGACAACTCACCATCATTTTATTCCCTCCAAGCCTTTGTTCAATAATCCCGATTACTTCTTTTCCTCTAGGAAGCTTCACTCTTGTGACTTTATTCTCTTCACTTTCTTCTTCAACCTCTCCTTCAGTTTTATCTTCAAACTCATTAAATTCTTCTGGCATTTTATTTTTTTATAGTTTATAGAAATACATGCATTTTATAAAGATGATGATTAGAGCAAGACTAATGCAAGACAAAAGACAAATTCTTTAGCTCTCACTTCTATAAGAGTACAAGTGCAAAAGGAATTCCCTGTATTTTTTTAATTGAATCTTTTTCAATAAGTCCTTCTTTTAATGCAATATTTATTGAATTTTCACCAATAATATTGAAAGTTGCATCTTCTTTAGACATATCACTAATTACTTCTGCAAGTTCATCATCAGAAACCTCTCTTCCCTTAAAAAAAGATTCTTTTACTTCAAGCTGAAAATTTTCTTGTTCAAACTTTTTTCCAATTAAATCGGAATCACAAATCGCAACAGTATCTCTATAAGATTTTATAATATTAACAAACATCAAAAAATAAAACAATAGGCGCTTATAAGTTTTATTAGTAACCTTTTTTTGCGCCGCTTTTAATAGCTTTTTCCGCATTGTCTTTGGACATCATTGCACACATAACAGTTCCACAATCAGGGCATTTTCCCTTAGCCATATACCCGCCTTTTTGGGTCTGGTTTATAACTGCATCCTTCATCTGTTGTCCTTTCTTTTTGCATTTCACACAATAAGCTTCAACCATTTTTTTACCTCCAGTTTAATTGCCTTGAAAATCAAGGAGTATTTTTGAAGTTTTCGCGGTTTTTAAAGTTTCGTAATTAAATTTTCTTTATATTTTACCCACACTATGTTTAGCTCCGCATGCTAAACAATGAATAAAATTTATTCTTTCCTGCCTTACTAATTCAGTATCGGGTTTTCCACACTCTTTACAAAGCACAAATTCTTTGATGTACTGCTCTATTTTTAGAGCCACTTTAGAACTTGGGACCTTCATATTTAAAACAAGCCTATCCCCTTCTCTTTGTCCTGATACTGCAATTTCTTTAAGTATAAATTTTTGAAAATGATCTGGTTCTCTTCTTATATATGTAGCTATTTGAAAAAAATTAGTAAGAATTGTTTTTCTACCTTCAAAATGCCCCTCTATTTTTGGCATTTCAAATCTGCTTCCGTTATGCTCCACTTGCTTTATTTGAGAGTATGCTTCATTAAGTAATTCTTCGTACTTTTCCATATTTTAACGTCAGGAGAAGAGTTTATAAATGTTTTAGGATTATATAATATATGAATCTCAAAAATATTGCAATAGGAATTGCAATTATCATCTTGACTTCTTTTGTTACAATTTATGGAATTGCACTTCTCTATTCACAACCAGAATATAGCTCTTTTTGCCAAGAAGTCAAAACAGCAGAAATTATAGAAACTGAACAAAGATGCTTAGACCTTGGAGGGCAATGGAACTCTTATGAATCCTCTCCTAAACCCGAAGGAGTAATGGGATATTGTGATAGAGATTTTACTTGTAGACAAAATTATGAAACTGCAATGAAAAAACATTTTAAGCAAGTATTTTATGTTGCTCTACCTATAGGTGTAATTGTAATAATCATTGGAGCTATTTTCTTTGGGCTTGAAAGCGTTGGTGCAGGATTGATGGGTGGAGGAATAGTAACTTTAATTTATGGTGCTGGAGGATACTGGCAGTATGCTGAAAATCTTATGAAATTTTTACTTTCACTCGCAGGTTTAATTGTAATCATTTACTTTGCTTATTGGTTTAATAAAAGAAGTGAAAAGAAAACGAACAAAAGAAAAAAATAAATTATATTTTTTAATAAAATTTATCCTAGATATCTAACTTTTCCAGGACGAGGCTCAAAAATTATTCCATCCTCAAGTAGCTTTTGAACTTCCTGAGTTATTATTGTTGGAGAAACCTCTGGCAAACCCATTATAATTTTATCCATTTCTATCCCCCCTGCTTCTTCAGAATTTTTTATTGTTCCTAAAATTTTATCTTTAATTGCGACTATTTGCTCTCTTCCAAGACTTTTTATGCTTTTTTCATTTTCCTTATCTAATTCAAGCTTTCTTAAAAGAAGATATTTTGCATCTTGCTCTCTTATTATTTCAGGAGCAATATAAAGTTCATTATTCCAATATCTCAAAACTCCAATTACAACCACAGTTTGCCCTTGATTAATCCCCCCAAATTTTTTGGCATCTTCTCCAAAAACTTTTAACCTTATTTGTCCTGAACCATCATCGAGCGTAAAAAAAGAATAATTTTTTTCTCCTTCTCTTTCAAATTTTTCAACAATATTTCCTACAATATTTACTCTTACAATTCTTTTCTCACCCATCTCTAAAAAAGAAAAATTATCAGAATTATCTATTATAGGTTTACCTATTAAAACATCACCTACTTTTATTTTAAATGCAATATTTCTTTTAAATTGTGAATCGACCATTATGAAAATTCTCC
>CAZAGO010000001.1:15037-21752 GCA_964485045.1 Candidatus Woesearchaeota archaeon
TGAATTTTTATTGGACTTAAGTGTTACCATTATGAAAATTCTCCTGAATTTTTATTGGACTTAAGTGTTACCATTATGAAAATTCTCCTGAATTTTTATCCACAGCGAAGCGAGGACTATATGAAAATTCTCCTGAATTTTTATTGTGTTTTAAATAAGTCATTTGATAAAAAATATAAAGGTTTTTTAAACATTTAGGGTTTTTGATTTTTCTAAAACTTTTCCCTAAATGCGGATTTATCCATCTACTCTTTGAACATACCCTCTTCTAGGTTTAAATATAACCCCATTACTATTTAATTTGTTTAACGCATCCTCTATTTCATCTTTAGTTAATTTCCCTTCCATTTCTTTTTCTATTTCTTCTACCGGAATTAACTTTCCAACTCTTCCTTCAAGTTCATTTATTACATCTCTTACCATAAAAACTTTATTTCTCTGAGCTGAAGAAATCTTTCCAGATATTTTATCTATATCAAAAGTTTTAGACTCATAATCATATCCGACCTGCATAAGGTAGTATTTCATAATTTCTATTGCTCTCTTCGCATCATCTATACTTACTTCAGGACTTAACCTTATTTTTGCAGAGGCTTCAGACATTCTTACGAGAGCTTGTAATTGTCTCGCAGAGATAGGAATTGGTCTAAGAGCACTATCTGAAGAAACTGGTTTGTTTCTTAAATCCACATAAAATTTTTTTAATTCATTTGCCGCTTCATCAGTTATCCTTGGTTTTATTTTCTGTTTTGAAAAAGCAACATACTTTCTAAATAAATCTTTATCTACAATAGAACTCGCTCCTTCTTTTTGATGTTCACTTAAAACATGTGTTGCAATTTTTGAATCTTTTTCTTTGTCAGGAATATCTCTTAAAGTGAAGATTATATCAAATCTATTTATAAGTGTGGGAGGTAAATCAATTTGTTGAGCAACAGACTGATAAGGATCAAATCTTCCAAATTTAGGATTTGCTGCTGCTAAAACAGAAGTTTCAGAACGAAGAGTTGCTTGAACATTTGCTTTAGAAATTGTAACTGTCTGTTGTTCCATTGCCTCATGCATCGCACTTCTATCCCCAGGATCCATTTTTTCTAATTCATCTATACAAACTAATCCTTTATTTGCAAGAACCATTGCCCCTGCTTCTAAACTCCACCCTCTTAGATATTCATCCCTTACAACTGTTGCCGTTAATCCTGCACCAGAAGCAGATTTTCCTACTACATATCTTCCTTTTGGAGAAATATTAGCCATAAATCCAAGAGTAACGCTTTTTGCAACACCTGGATCCCCTATTAAAAGAATATGTATATCCCCTCTACTCTTCTGTCCATCTAGATGAACTTTTTGAACTCCACCAAACAATTGTAAAACAAGTGATTTTTTTATTTCGGTATATCCCCAAACACTTGGTGTAATACTTTTTGCAAGCTTTTCAAAAACTTCTGGATCTTCAGCTAATTCTAAAATTTGTTTTTCATCTTCTTCAGTAATATTTACTTCTTCATAAGTTTCTTCAAGAGGAATAATATTATTTGCCTCCACTGCCAATTCAAACCTTGTTGAAAGCCCACCAGTAGCAAGAGGAACTGGAACCTCTTTTAAAACACCAATAATTTTTATTCTACTTCCAGGAGTGGTTTTTTCTTCCATCTTTGGTTCAACTAAATCTTCTTTAACAAAGATGTTTATTCTTTTCGGTTGCTCTCCTCCAGAGAGAGATTCTGGAGCTTCTTCTACAACTAATCTCTGAGTATCAACCATCTCTTTACTTATCTGTCTAAAGCCTCCTCTCCTTCCACACGAGCATCCTGTAGGCTCTCTAAATTTTTTTTCTATTTGAAGAACAGAAATAACTGTTCCACAACTCGGACATTCAAACTTAGCATTTACAACTTGAGGCCTCACATCAGATGCTTGTCTTATAATTCCCTCAATAACAATCAGCTCATTCAAATGTTTTGAACGTATATTCCTCACCTTCATTTCCTGGCTTTTAGGAAGATTAAATAGTCTAACTCGTATACTTTTAACTAAACCCGATTCTTCCATAGCTTCTTCTATTAGACTTAAAATCTCTTCAGGATTAGAAAGGATTTCTTCAGAGAGTTGCTTTGAAAACTCTGAAAGTTTCATAAAATCAATATAAACCGCATTTTTCCCTTTCCTTAGAGAATCACCTATATCTTTTTTATAAAAATCAAAGAAATTTTTTGCTTCAATAATTAAATCTTCATTTCTCGGCTTTTTAGAATCTTGTCCAGCCATAGAAATTGAAAACAGAGTCTGTTTATATTAATTTCTATATATATTTAATCAATTTTGAAATAAAATTAGTATTTTTAAGTGGTTAATTTGCTTCTATTTTTCGTAATTTTTCAGAGCATTTTTAACATTCTTAAGAAGAGAAGTCATACTTGATTCTAATTGCTCTTTATTCTTTGTTCCAGTACAAACAAGCTTTCCATTGCTGAACAAAAGAAATGTAGCATTTGGTTCTATTAACTTGTAAACCAACCCTGGAAACTGCTCTGGTTCATACTCAGTATTTTCCATTTCAAGAGCCAAAAAGTTCAAATTAAGCTTCAAATTTATTGTTCCCGAAGCAACTATATTTTGAACAGTTATTTTTGGGACAGTAGTTATATTGACATTTATTTTCTTAAGTTGTTTTATTACGGCCTCTATTACTTTTCTTACCTGAGCAATTGACTTAGTTCCAGTACAAACAAGATTTCCTGAAGAAAAAACAAGAACTGCTGATTTTGGTTCTTTCACCCTCAAAACTAATCCTGGAAAAGTTTCCGGATTATACTCCGTATTCAATTGTGTTCTAGCAAGTTTAGTCAAAGGAATTGGTTTTCCTAAAGAAGTTGTTGCAACTATATTTTGAATCTTGTAATCACTTTGAGACTTAGTCATTCTTCTTTTTAAAGCAAAAACTCCTTTATAAAGCTTACGAGGAAGAATTGAAATATATTAATTTTTTTTAAATCTCTTTTCTACATATTCTACAAGATTCTTAGATTCTATTTTTGAACTTGAAGGACCTGCTCTGATATAAAATTCATCCATCCCTTCATTCTTTAAAAAAACAGGTTTTTCACTTTTAAAACAATTTATTCTAGCGAGTATTTTTCCTTCAATATCTATAATACTAAAATCTATAAGAGGGATATTCTCATTTCCTATTTTTTGCCTTATCAAACTCATGAGATGAAGTGAAAATTTATCTTTATTTTCAAATCTATCTTTCTCTATTCCGATTATCTCTCCATTATCGCTAACTCCAATTATAAGCGTCCCTCCTTCTGAATTCAAAAAAGAAACAATTGTTTTAAGAACAGAATACTCCACTTTTTTGTCAATTTCCCCTGTATGAAGATTAACTCTTAAAGTAGATTTAAATTCAATTTTTTCTTTTTCTCCTTCTTTTATTTCTTTCAATATTTTTTCTTTTAAATCCCTTTCAGAGAAAAGATGAGGATTTGCATCTTTAAACACCTCCACAAATTTAGAAAAGACTTTTTTATAACCACTCATATAAATATAACCAATTATTGAAGATATTAATGCACCAATAACGACAAAAGTCATATTGTTCATAGTATAAAAATATATACCGGTAATATCATGTCTCAAAAATATTTTAATATAATATTTTATAAATTCTAATCCAAAACCAAAAGAAACTGCAAATGTGAAAGAAAAAAGAGAAATCAAAAAAGAATTTTTCTTTGTTTGAGTATCAGAATATAGAAACAATAATATCAAAAATCCTATCAATCCTGTAGCTATCCCGAAAAAAAGTGCAACTACTTTCCATTGACTTTCATTAAGAAAAAAAGTAAATAAAATAAAAAACAAAAGTCCAAATTCAAACTCTCTAGGAATATTTATTTTTGAACTTTTTTTTACAATAAGAGGGGTTAATAAAAGAACAAGCAAAAAAAGATTTGTAGACATTATGTGCCACAATCCAGAATAGGCTGCATGGATTATTGATAAAACTAAAATAAATCTTAACCCAAAAGAAAAATATTCATTTACAAAATTAATCGTTTTTCTTAACATCTTCTTAATTGTAAAAATTTCCTAAACTTTTATTGAAATTTAACAGATTCTCCATTCGGCATTTTTTCCGTTTTGTTTTTCATAATCTTTTTTTATTTCTTCTAGTGTATTTATCTCGCTGACTGGTTTATCTTCTCTTAATGCTGTAAGTCTTGGAAATCTTAAAGCAAATCCAGAATCATAGGTTGGAGATTTTTGTATTTCTTGATAGGTAAGAGTTATTACAACTTTTGGTTTTACTTTTATTTCTTTTCCTTTTTCTGAAATCTTTAATTTTAGAAGTTTATCAGTAAGTTCTTCAAATGAAACTCCTTCTCCCTGTTTTTCTTTTATTCCTGTTCCAACTTTTCCAATCTGCAAAAACTCTTTATTTTTATTATCAAAACACGCTACAATAAAACTAGAAAGCCATCCAGATCTTTTTCCTGCTCCATATTCTCCTCCAACAATAACTAAATCAAGTTCCCTCTCGTTTGGTTTCATCTTAAGCATATGCCCTACTCTACTTCCAGGACTGTATTTGGCCTGAAGATTTTTCATCATAATTCCTTCTTGATTATCTTTTAAAGCAGATTTGTAAAAATTTTCTGCTTTTTTTTCATCATCAGTAATTATTTGTTTCGCACATATTATTTTGTATGGATGATTTTGTACTATTTTTTTAAGTAAAGCTGTCCTTTTTTCAAAAGGTTCACTCAAAAAATTCTTCCCATTATAATACAAAATATCAAAAACATTAACTTCTATAGGAAGTTCATCTCTCAACTTTTCTATATCATATTTTCTTCTTATTCTCTGACTTATATCTTGAAAAGGTTTATACTCTTTTGTTTTTTTATCAAAACCAACAGCCTCGGTATCTAAAATAAAAGATTTTCCTCCTACATATTTTTTGATATAATCTATCACTTCAGGAAATTGTTTAGTTACATTCTCTAGACTTCTTGTAAAAAGATAAACTTGATTTTCTTTTTTATGAACTATGAGTCTAAATCCATCGTACTTATATTCTATTGCACATGGTTTTCCAAGAGATTCAAACCCTTCTTTGATATTATTCGTTTTTTGAGCAAGCATAGCCTTTATTGGTTTTCCAACTTCTAAAGGAATTTTATCTAATTTTTCTAAATTGCCTTCTGAAGCGACTTCAAACACCTTTGCCAAATCATTTGATTTATCTATTGCAGATTGTAAACTCTCTTCTGCCTCTTTTGTTCTAATAAAAAAAGCAGAAGCCATGGCACTTCTTATTGTACTCTCCTTTAATCCTATTCTTAAATCACCAATAAGAGTTCTTACAATGTAAACTGCTTCAATCGGAGAAGCAGAGATAAGCAATTCGGTTATTAGATGCATTTTTTTATCAACACTTCCCTTCCCTTCAAGTTCTGGAAGTTTTCTCATATTTTTAAGAACTTTATCTGTAGTCAAAAAACTATTTTGCAAAAGAGTTGATTGTTTTTTATGTTCGATTAACTTTTTTGAAACTTCCCCCAAATCCCCTATTTTTTTCCACTCCTTTACAATCTCTTTATCTTTAATTCCTGTGGTTTTTGCTAAGGCTTTTATTACAAGTTGATTACTTATTCCTATTTTTCTTTCATCATATTCAGGATAAATATCTCCAAGTATAAGATAAAGCACTTCTCTATCATGTTTAGAAATTCTTTTTAAAAATTTTGAAGCTATCTCCATCTTTTCAAGACGTTTAGAAGTCTTAGAAACCTCTTCATAAAAATTTGCCAAACGGCTATATTCCATAAAATATGAATGGATAGAGGATATTTAAATTTAGAGCTAAACCTCTTTCAATAATAACCTACTTTCCTCTTCTTTTTCCTGCTCTTACAGAAGGTCTTACTTTGCTAGTTGGATGTTTATTCCTTAAACCTCTTGAAGTTTTTCCTGAAGAAGTCAAACCCCTCATTGGTCTTTTTCTATTTTCTGGTTTACAAATCCAATTTATTGTACTATCATTTTTTATTTCAGGTCTTTCTGGATCAACAAGTATAACTTCATAAAAATAATGAATTCCATCTCTTCCTATTTTATAAGAATTTAACACTTCTAAATTTGTATATTTTCTAGCAACTCTTTGCTCTGCAATCCACTTATAACTCATCTTGAGGACTTTTCTTATATGCATCCTCTTACTTCTTCTTCCTTTATTTGGCCTTGTTCTCTTATGCCCTCCCCTAGCAACTCTTATTCTAACAACTGAAAAACCTTTTTTATCTTTATATCCAATTGATCTTGCCTTATCTAATCGTAGAGGTTTCTCTACCTGAACCATCGCTTCGGAAGCTCTCCATTCAATCATTCTCTCTCTCAAAACTTTTTTGTCTGGTTTTTTCCAAGCTTCTCTTATATAATGATACATTCCTTTCATTTGATTATCCTATAGACGAATGAGTATAAAATCCAGAGAATTTTACTCTAGTCATATTCTGATTAGAAATAATTGGTTTTTAAAGCTTAGGGTTTTGCAATAAAAGATTAACTAAATTAAACCTAAAGACATAAAGCTTTATTCTAAAACAATCAAAAAAGTTCATTCAAATAAAAAACTGAAAGTTTTTTATCTATGAACCCAGGAGGATTCGGACTTTCACAAGTTCAGTCTGCATTTTGAATATCA
>CAZAGO010000001.1:21852-40001 GCA_964485045.1 Candidatus Woesearchaeota archaeon
TTTCAAAACACAAACCTAAAGGTTCGAATCAAAATTATGAACCCAGGAGGATTCGGACTTTCACAAGTTCAGTCTGCATTTTGAATATCACTGAAGTTTTCAAAACACAAACCTAAAGGTTCGAATCAAAATTATGAACCCAGGAGGATTCGAACCTCCATCAACAGGGCCGAAACCTGGTATTCTATCCATTGAACTATGGGTCCCGAATATAACAGAGAGGAGTAGGTTTTTATATCTTAAGATTTTAATATTAAAATGACTATAAAGAGGCATCACAAAATAATACTTGGAGGATTTAGCACAATTGTGATAATTTTTATGGTTATCTCTGGAATACTTTTGAATACAATCCTTATAAGAATAGATACAAATTATAATTTACTTGATAAAAAAATAACCGAAATAGATTTAGAAACTCAAGGAAAGATAAACACCCTAACAGATAACATAATTGAAACTCAGAATCTTGTTTCAAATGTAAACCAATCTTTAAAACAAGAAATAGGGGGTTTTAAAACAGAAATAGGAAGTTTTAAAACAGAATTTGCAGAATTAAAAGCTTCTGCGGGAGAAGATTTTTCTGGAATAATTGAAAATTCAATTGCATCCGTAGTTACCATAAAAACAGATGTTTCTCAAGGAACGGGATTCATAATAACCAGTGATGGATATATTGTAACAAACTATCATGTAATAGCAAGTGCAAAACAAGCAGGAATATTTACTTATGATAAAGAAATGCATCAAACATCTCTTATAGGCTTTAATAAAATCCTTGATTTGGCCCTTTTAAAAATAGACGGGATTTATGAAGAATTAGAATTAGGAGATTCAAACAAAATACAACCAGGAGAAAAAGTAATTGCAATAGGAAATCCTCTTGGACTTCAATTTTCTGTTTCACAAGGAATAGTTTCTGCAGTTCATAGAGTTGGAGATAATGGATTAGAGGCATACATTCAAACAGACGCGGCACTGAATCCTGGAAATTCTGGAGGACCACTTATAGATAAAAATGGAAAAGTTATTGGAATAAACAATTTCAAACTTGGAGGAGGAGAAAATTTAGGTTTTGCTTTAGAGGCAAATTATATAGAAGAAGCGGTAAATAAAATTACATTAAATAAGATAAATCAAACTTTGGTTTAGAAAAATATATAAACTTCTCATTCACTAAAACATTATGAGCAGACAAACTGGTATGAACATACGTGAATGTTTTCCTAGTCGATTATAAAAATAGCCGGAGCTCTGATTCTTGCAGGAGGTATATTCCTTGAAGAAGTTTTTTCTTATGCACTCTATGATTGGATTGGAAATCAAGATCTTTCAATAAACGAATTGATCAAAACACGCTTTGATTCTTCAAGTCTAGTCGAAGAATCTTCAAAAGATTACATGTTATTAAATAAAAGAGAAAGAAAAGCGACAGGTATTTTGCTACAAAAAATAATAGATGGAGAATATTCACAATTGTTCAGAGATGTATCTCCATATCTTTTATCTTTTTATAAGGATTTAATTTCAAGTTCAAAAACAAGTTAAATTTAAATATAAACAGAAATTTATTAAAACATGGATAAAAAAATAAATCAAGAAGGAATTACTACTAAAAAAAATGAAAATTTTTCTGAATGGTACCAGCAAGTTATAGATAAGGCAGACATTGTTGATATAAGATATAATGTAAAGGGATTCATTGTTATAAAATCCTGGGGTGCAATGATTATTGAAGAAATATACTCTCTATTTGAAAAAGAGCTACAAAAAAAAGGACACAAACCAGTTTTCTTTCCAACAGTTATTCCAGAAGAAAACTTTAAAATGGAATCCGAACATGTAGAAGGATTCACTCCACAAGTATTTTGGCTTGAAAAAACCCAAGGGAAAGAAAAATTAGCTCTTAGACCAACTTCAGAAACCGCATTTTACAAGCTTTATTCTCTCTGGATAAGAAGCCATAGAGATTTACCGTTAAAATTATATCAGAGAGCAAATATATTTAGAAATGAAACAAAAGCAACTCGTCCATTAATAAGAGCGAGAGAGTTTTATTGGATAGAAGCCCATAATTGTTTTGCTACAAAAAAACAAGCGGAAGAACAAGTTCAAGAAGATATACAAATAACTGAAAAAATAATGCATCAACAGTTAGGTATTCCATTTCTACCTATGAAGAGGCCAAAGTGGGATACTTTTGCGGGAGCAGAATACACTATAGGTTCAGACGTTCTAATGCCTGATGGAAAATTAATTCAACAACCATCTACACATTTATTAGGACAAAACTTTTCAAAGCCTTTTGAGATCAAATTCAAAAACGAAAAGGGGGAAGAAGAGTATGTATGGCAAACCTGCTATGGCCCTGCAATCTCAAGGATTCTCGCTTCAATAATATCAACTCATGGAGATGACAATGGACTCATCCTCCCATTTTGCGTATCACCAATACAAACAATAATAGTTCCTATTTTTACAAAAGAAAATAAAGAAAAAATAATAAAAGAATCAGAAAAAATAAAAAATATTCTAGAAAAAGAAGGAATAAAAGTAGAAATAGATTGTTCTGATAAAAGACCAGGGGAAAAATATTATGAATGGGAATTAAAAGGTGTCCCATTTAGAATAGAAATTGGAGAAAAAGAGATCAAAGAAAAAAAAGTGGTTTTATTTTATAGAGATAATAAAAAAAAGGAAAAAATATCCCTAAAGGATCTAAAAAAAATAAAAGAATATGGAAAAGAATTAGATAAAAGAATTTTAAAAAGAGCGGATGATTTTTTAGAAAAAAATATAACTGATTGCAAAAATAAAGAAGAACTTGAACTAATAATGAGTTCTGGTGGACTTGCAAGAGTAAATTTTTGTTCAACAAAAAGAGAAGGAGAAAAATGCGCAGAATATATTGAAAAAAAGATAAATGCTGAAGTAAGAGGAACTATTGCAAACAAACAAGAAAAAGCAAACGGAAAATGTATATTTTGTGGAAAAGAAGCTAAAGAAATAGTTTACATTGGAAAATCATACTAAATAGTACTAAAAGATAAATTCCTATTTCATTCAATCTATTACTGGCAAAGAGCTGAATTTAACTCATCTTCTAACCTTAAGGTAACTTCTAACAAGAAGGTTAACTCCTCTTCTACTAACTGTTTTTCCATTTTTTTCTTGCTTTCCATTTTATTAAAAACCAGTTCAAAAACTCAGAAATCAATTCGAATCTAAATTAAGCAAAGAAAGCCTCAATCCAATTCAGATCCAAAAGAGTTAACTGAATTAAATTGAGAGTGGTTTAATTGAAGTGTAGACTAATCCAAATGAGCAGAAATTCCACGCACTATGTCTTAGCATACAATCCATGATTTATTTAAGAACAAATTGTTTTTATACTTTTCTATTCTAAATCTTTTATCTTTTCTTTTCATTTAAAATTTTTAAAAAAGTATTCTTAAAAGAATTAAAATCTTTAGAATTTATTCTTATTCCAACTGCATTCTCATGCCCCCCTCCGGTAGCACCTTCCAATCCAGAAATTGCCCTAAGAGCAACATCACGCACATTTTTACCTCTCACAGCCATTGTAGCTTTTGCCTCTTTTTCATAAATAACAAGTATCATTTTTTCTGGAAAAAGATAAGCAAGCTCATTTGATAAATCACTACTTATACTTACATCTCCTCCATATTTGAAAAAAAATGCTTCATTTTTCAAATCTTTTTCTGAAAGAGCTCTTTCTAAAAGGTGTCTATATTTTTTTTCGAGATCTTTAAACCTTTCATGCATCTTTTTATTTTTTCCACTTTCCTCTAAAACATCATATGGAGTTTTAACACTTATGAGAAATTTTATCATATTTATTACATTAGTAGTTCTATCCTTGAGAGCAAATAAGAAAAGTTTTGCTATCTTTCCTATTTGAGATTTATAAAAAATTTCAAAAGCCCTATTAGAAGAAACCCCTAACTCTGGATATTGTTTCAGAAACTCCTCATAAAATTCTGGAACAAAATTATCAGAAATACAACCAACAACCCCTAACCACCGATCTTCCTTTCTAGTATTTATTTGAGAACAAAGGGCTGTAACAGGTTCATTTGTTTTAGATACATTAAAGAGAGGATTATAATATTTTACAAAAGAGGGTATTGTTGATTTATCTATTTCATGATGATCTATCCACACAATAGGAAGATTTACTTTTTCAACCTCTTCAAAAAAATCTGGAGAAACAACTGGTTTATCTAATATGAAAATATAATCTGGATTTAATTCTTTCACTTTCCTAAAATAAGATTTATCTAAAAATGGAAAAGTCTTAACAGGTACGCCCTTTCCTTTTCCAGCATATCTCTGTAATAACAAAAAAGAACATAAGCCGTCAGGATCATTATCAAAAAGAAATAAAGGATTTTGTGATTTTTCTAAATGCTCTTTTATCTCTTGCACTTGTTCTTCTGTGAGTGCCATTATTTTATCCTCTCATTTTTTGCAAAGGTCTCTGCAACTAATAAAGGAAAAAGTATACTTGCATCTCCATATACTTTTATTCTTCTTGCTTCTGAAGAAATCTTTCCCCATGAAACTGCTTCTTCAGGAAGAGCTCCAGAATCAGAACCATCAAATTCTTGAGCAGTATTTATGTACACAGCATAATCTGCTCCATTTCTAAACATGTTGGTGTTACATATATGATGCTTCATTATTCCCTCGCCAAGTATAATTATTCCGGTTTTCTTTTTCCCAATTGAAGTATTATTCATTCTCCATATATCTTCTGCAATGTCTATCTTAAAATCAGGATGTTTAGATTTAAAGAAATAAATCATATCTCCAAGACTCCCATCTGTAACTGCTGGACAAAAAACAGGAATCTTATTTTTATAACAATGATAGTAAATAGATTCTCGATTGTTTATTTTTTTCCCAAGCTCCCAAATTAATTCACTTGGAGTAAAAATTTTCCCAGTATTCTTTTGAACTGAATAAATTTCTTCAAGAACAGGCATTATAAAATCTTCAAATGAACAGTATCGAGTATTAGGAATTAAGATATTCCCTGCACGATTTATTCCTTTATCTCTCAAATCTTTTCCAGACATTCTAAAGTCTCCTAGCACAAAATCCCCCAAACACTTAATTATATCTTCTTCTATTCCTCCAGCTGTAGTTACAATTATATCTATTTTTTTATGTTCAGCAAGATAACAAAATATTTCTCTTAATCCAGAAGTTACAAGATTAGAAGTATAACCAAGATATATAAAAGAATTAGAACTTATCATTCCATTCACAATAGAAATTGCTTTTGAAAGATTACTTGCTTGAATACCTGTAGAAGAAAAACTCTCTATTATCTTTTGATAATCGACCCCCTTATTAAAATCATAACCTTTAATTCTAATTCCTTTTGCTTCCTTTGATTTCCTAAGAATATTCTTCCTTGCAATCTTCTCTTTATCTCTTTCAATTATCCTTTTATTCATTAATTTAAAAAAGAAGGATTAGGTTTTTAAGCTTAATCTATTGCTTCATTACGAAAATATTTTTAAACTAAAGAAACTAATTAAATATATGAATAGGTGGGTTGAACTTTTCATAGGATTAATTTTAGTAAGTCTCTCGATTTATACTTGGGGAGCCTCTTATCAATGGACAGAATTTTGGAATTTTGGGAATGCTGCATGGACCCTTCTAAAAGGAGGAATTTTATGGGCAATTTTATTTGCAGGTATATTATTTATAATTCTTGGAATAAGTGATTTGAAAAACTAATTATTTAAAGGCAAAAATAAACGTTCCTTCTATTATAGAAGCAATAATCAAAAGAGGAACAACTACTAAAAGAAAGACCATTAAAGCGTGGGATATATTTTTTTTCAAAAACTCAAGTTTATTCTTCTGAAATAAAAAGGAACCGATCTTTAATCCAAACCCCAATGAAATAAAAACTGCTGGGAGTTCAAAAATTCCATGAGGAAAAAGACTTAACAAGGAGAAAAATCCTTCCTGTTCAAAAACCATTGATACTACAAAACCTAACAAATAACCATTAAAGATAGAAAGAATTATAGGAAAAATTCCAAAAAAGATTCCAAAAATAACCCCTATCAATGAAGCCTGAAGATTATTTAAAAAAATAAAAGAAATAAGCTCAAAGACAGACATATCTTTTGTTTGTTCTAAAAGTTCTCTTATATAATCTAAAATAAAAGTAACCAAATTTTCTGGAGCGGGAACAAAAAAACCTATAATTGAAAATAAAAAAAATAAACCAACCACCAAAGAGATTTGAATTTTACATGATTTAATATATTTCCAACATTCTAAATAATTTTTAAAAATAAAATCTTTAATTTTTTTACTATTTTTTTTAAAATTCATTTTATCTAAAAATATTCTGTATTTTCCTAGTTTTATTTGGATATTTCCTTCTTAAATAAAAACCATATGCAAGTCCTACCAACAATCCTCCGAAATGAGCACTATTCCCTATCGGTAAATCAATGTATAATCCTATAATTGCAAGAGGAATAATTGCAACAACTGGAAGAAGCCACATAGGGAGTTCAACTGGAAGAGATATTTTTTTAAGAGAAGAATTAAAAGACAAAAGTGAAAAAATCATTAAAAAGATTAAAATATTTACTATAATACCAAGCAAAGATAAAAAGTTCTCTGGAAGAATCCCTTGCAAAATAACATTTAGAATTATTAAAACAAAAGGACCTACAATTAAATAAATTTTTGAATATGGAACTAAAACTGCAAGAACACCAAGTAAACCAAATATTGCTCCGCTTGCTCCAACTGCAGGAATATTTAAATTACCAAAGATAAGAGAAGAAAAAACAAAGAAAATTCCTCCCGCTAAACCAGAAAAAAGATACACCCAAATAAACCGCTTTTTTCCTATAAGATTTTCAAGAAAATTTCCTATAAAAAATAAAGAGAACATATTTGCAAACAAATGAAAAAAACCGCCATGTAAAAACATGCTTGTAACTAATGTCCAAAGATACTTTCCAGAAAGGATTAAAGAAGGAGTTATGGCAAAATATTCAACAATTAATTTTTCTCCATAAATAGAAAAAGCAATAAGAGAAACAATGTAACAGATTACATTCAAAATAATTAATTGCAAGGTAAGTTTAGAACTAAAAAAATTAAAAATGCTACTCTTCTTTTTAGGAACAAAATGATAGACTTCGGACATATTATTTTTTTAATTTCTTTTTCTTTAATACTTTCGTATTACTCTTCTTAGATTTTACACTCTTTACTAACTTTTTCTTTTGAGATTTCTTAGAAATGATTTTTTTAGTATTCTTTTTTTGAGTGTCTTTCTTTAATTTCTTATCAGAAGCTCTCTTATTTTTTCTTAAAGCATCTTTTATTCCTTTTTGCTTTTTTTCTTCTCTAATTTTAGATTTTTCTACTTTTCCTCTCTCTCTTTCTAACTCTAACTCTACTAATGATAATTCTTCTTTTAATTTTTCTAGATTTCTTTGTAAATCCTTTATAACTTTAGAATTATCTTTTAAAGTAAAAAGCCCACCACACTCATTACAAGTAAAAGAATTAACTAACGCTGTTTCTTCATTTAATTCTACATTACATCTCTCACAAATATAAAAATCTTTAGTTTCTTTGCTTTTAATTTGATAATTCATTTGTTCAATTTTTTTAATTAAAGAGCTTCTAAAAAATTCCATAGATTTAATGGGTTCTATTCTCCAAAAATAAGTATACCATCCTTTTCTTTTGTCTTTTTTTCTTATAGAAGAGACTATTCCATAATCTGAAAGTTTATACAATATATTTCTCGTCTGATTTATGGTAATATTTAATTTTTTTGATAAAAGAAATTCGTTGACATGCTTCTGAGAAGAAATTAAATTTACAATTTCTTCTGCTTGTTTTCCAACAATCATAGAGACTGATTCCTTAAGAAATTTTTCCATCATGAGTATATTAAAAAATATTTGAATAAATACCTTTCGGTTATAAAAAAATAAAAGTTTTTAAACCTATATACTCTCTTATATAGTATTATAAAAGAGACATCGTTGATTTAAATGGGATTGTTTAGTAAAAAAACAAAAGAGAGTGAAAAAGTAGAAGAAGTGCCAAAACTTCCTGAACTTCCTAAACTTCTTCCCTTTTCAGAAAAGGAAGAAATAAAAGGAGAATTACCTTTGCTCCCAAGTTTTCCAAAAAATTCTATAGGTGAAAAATTTTCTCAAGATACTATAAAGAAAGCCATAAATGGGAGAAAAGAGGAAGAAAGGGGGATTTATGAAGATGACTTTGATGAAGAAGAACAAACGATTCGAGAATCTCCTAAAAAGAATATTCCTTCTAACAATTTTGGAAAAATTAAAAGAAGAGAGATTGAAGAAGAACCATACGAAGAAAAAATTCAAATGTATGAACCTCCAAGAAAGATTATTAAAAGAGAAGTGCCACAAGGATTTGAAGACGCTGAAAGAAGAATTATCGAATCGGAACCTATCTTTGTAAGAATAGATAAATTTGAAGAAAATAGAAAAATATTTGAAAAAACAAAAGAACAAATATATGAAATTGAAAAAGCATTGGGAAAGATAAAAACAATAAAACAAGAAGAAGATAAAGAACTCGAATCATGGGAACAAGAGATTATTGATATAAAAGAGAAGATAAGTAGAGTTGAAAGAGATATTTTTTCTAAAACAAAATAAATCAAAATGAAAAAGAAAAAGATTTTGAAAAAAACTCCAAAAAAGAGTGAGCTAAAAAAAGAGGAAAATCCTATTTATGTTCAGTTAAACTGTGAAGAATTTAATAATTCAAAAAGGGATATTTTATCTTATCAGATAAATCTTATAAATATGCTAAAAACAATAAAAAAATATTCTATGTTAAGAGAATCTGAATTTAATATTAAGCTTAATCTTCAGAATAAATTTAAAGAAACAAAAGAGAACTTAAACAAATTGGATACTAATCTCCCAAAAGTAGATAAACCTAAACCCAAAAAAGAAAGTTCTAAGGAAGAACAACCTTCAATAGAATACTACAACCAAGATTTAGAATCCCAATTAGAGCAGATTAGAAAAAAACTTGAAGAAATAGGAAAGTAAAAAAAACCTATATAATTTCTATTTAAACATATAAAAGATAATTTTTAAAACATCGTTATCCTAGAAAAAATATGGAAAGAAAAGAATTAATAAAAAAATTTATAGAATTCTATAAATCAAAAGGCCATAAGGAAATTCCTAATAGTTCTCTTATCCCTGAAAATGATCCAACAGTCCTTTTTACCACGGCAGGAATGCACCCTATTGTTCCTTTTCTAATTGGGCAACCACACAATCTTGGAAAAAGGTTATGCAACGTTCAACGATGTATAAGAACAGGAGATATAAGCGAAGTTGGAGATACATATCACCACACTTTTTTTGAGATGCTTGGAAAATGGTCAATTGGAGATTATTTTAAAAAAGAAGCAATTCAAATGACTTTTGAATTCCATACAAAAATTTTGAAGATCCCTTTAGAAAGATATGCTGTAACTGTTTTTGGTGGTGACGAAAGAATTCCTGAAATCAAAATAGATAAAGAAGCTGCAGAAATATGGGAATCCCTTGGAATTCAAAAAGATAGGATAGCCTTTCTAAAAGGAGGAGTTTTAGAAAGCGATAATAATTGGTGGGGCCCAGCTGGAAAAACAGGCCCATGTGGGCCATGCACAGAACAATTTTACTGGAAATCTAATACCGAAAAACCTCCAAAAAAATTTAATCCAGAAGATAAAAGATGGGTTGAAATTGGAAATGATGTTTTAATGCAGTATATCAAAAACAAAGAAGAAAAATATGTTTTAGCCAAACAAAAAAACATCGATTTTGGAGGAGGAGTTGAAAGAACAATTGCTATGTTAAATGGATTTGAAGATAACTATCTTTCAGAGATATGGAAACCTCTCATAAAAGAGATAGAAAATATTTCTGGAAAAAAATATGGAAAAGAAGAAAGAGACACAAAAAGTATGAGAATAATTGCAGACCATATAAAAGCTTCAGTATTCATTATTTCAGATGGAGTCATTGCTTCCAATGTTGAAAGAGGATATGTTCTAAGAAGACTAATAAGGATAGCAATAAGACACGGAAAAAAAATAGGAATACAAGATTTTACAAAAAAAGTAGCTAAAAAAGTTTTTGAAATCTATGATGACTATGAACTTCTTAAAAAGAACAAAGAAAAAATATTAGGAGAACTTGAAAAAGAAGAAAATAAGTTTAATGAAACTCTAGATAAAGGAATTAAGATATTTGAAAAGATAATTAAAGAAAAAAAAGACCTTGGATGTAAAGAAGCCTTTTTACTATACCAGAGTTATGGATTCCCTATAGAAATGACTGAAGAACTTGCGAAAGAAAAGGGGAAAAAAATAGATAAAGAAGGCTTTGAAAAAGAGTGCCAAAACCATCAAGAATTATCGAGAACTGCTTCTGCAGGAATATTTAAATCAGGCTTAGCTGATAATTCAGAAACAACAACAAAACTTCATACTGCAACTCATCTTTTAGCTCAAGCTTTAAGAGAAATATTAAAAAAACCAGATTTAATTCAAAAAGGTTCAAATATTACTGCTGAAAGAGCAAGATTTGATTTTAATTTTGAAAGAAAACTTACAGAAGAAGAAATAAAAAAAGTTGAAGAATTAGTCAATAAAAAAATAAATGAAAGAATAGAAATAAAATGTGAAGAAGTCTCTCCATCTGAAGCAAAAAAAAGAGGAGCTCAGGGAGTTTTTGATTCCAAATATGGAGAAAAAATAAATCTTTATTCTATTGGAGATTTTTCTAAAGAGATCTGTGCTGGACCACATGTAAAAAATACTTATGAAATAGGAAAATTTAAAATAATTAAAGAAGAAAGCTCAAGTGCAGGTATTAGAAGAATAAAAGCAATTTTAGAATAAAAATAGTTAAAAATAATCAACCAATCCATACTTCTCAGATAATTGGTTATACTTATAATATTCTATTAAGTTTATTTTTCCTCCACTTTTTTCGGATGCTTTGTATATTTTACTAAAATCTCTCGCATCTCTATATTCATCAAGATTCCTACTCAAAGAAATCCCTTCTGAAATATAAATTATCTCTGGAGAAGATAAGAGCTTTCCTTGCTCAGAATACTCTCCTCCACTATAACTAATAATTGCTGGTTGAGTGGTTTCGATAAAACAGTACCCCGTATTGTTTAAACTATACTTATTAGGACACCTTATTCCAACAGCTTCGTGATTTTCTGAATAATAATGAAATATTACCACCTCGTATCCTAACTCTTTAAGTAAAAAAGCCAGAAGATCCGATTTACTTCCACACAAACCCTTTTTCTGATAAAGAACATCATAAGGATATTTCAAATCCCAAGATAGAGGATCTTTCATATCAAAATTTGCATTTTCTTCATAAGGAATATTTTGTACTAAACTTATTGCAATTCTAGCTTGATCATCTTTATTCTTAGCAATATTTTGAATCTCAGCAATAAGAGGAAGAAGAACTTTTCTTTGTTGCGGTTCTTCTATAATTTTTTTCTTAAAATCTTGTAAAGAATAATTTTTATCTTTAGAATAAAAAGAAGTTTGAGGTTTTGTATCTAAATAATCTACTACCCCTCCGTATACTGTAAAATCAATTTTTTCATATTTCCCTTTTAGAATATAATTAAAGGTAACTACCTTAGGAGAAACATAATAACTTGAATCACAAAAATCCCCTTTTATTGAAAAATTTTGAGGACACTGACAAAAGAAAGCATTCTGAACTAAAACGCCTTTCATACAAAAATAAGGAAGATTTTGAGAACACTCTCCATAAGAGGTTCCATCACCACACAACCTTTTTTCAAAAACTCCAAAAAAAGAATTAAAATATAAGAATAAAAATAAGACAATAAGAGAAAGAATTACAAAATAAATTATATCCTTATCTATACGAATATTCCACTTAAAAATTTCCTTAGATTTTTCCTCTTTTTTTTCTAACTCTTTTCTTTCCTCCGGCATAAACTAAAAAATAAAAGCATATATAAAAAAGTATCTAATAAATGAAAATAATTCTAAAAGAACCTAATTAAATAATTCTTGAAAAATTTAATAAATATTATCTTATTCGAGATATATTCCAGGGCGGTTAGGCTTTACTTTGCTTGATTTTCCTTCGGGATCATATTTTCCTTTATCATTTACAGAAAAAATATTAATTAAAATATTCGTCCTTCTTTGTATTTTTTCAAGAAATTCTGTGTACATCTCTAGTTCATTTGGAAGAACATAAATGAATGCCTTTATTGGTTGTTTTTTTGTTTTTTCTGTAATAAGTTTGGAAATATTATTTACATCCTCTACCAATTTTTCAATTGCCTTGTCTTGTTGTTCGAATCTTTCATTTATTTTTGATTCTTCAAAAATAGGCCAATTTTCTAATGAAATAAAAGTTTTATTTCCTAATTTTTCCCACAACTCTTCAGTTATATGTGGACAAAAAGGATGAAGGAGTTTAAGATAATTTTCTAAATCCTTTTTGCCTGCTTGTTCTGGAAGAGTTTCAAATAAATCTCTCAACTGAATTATTGCAATGTTATATTTAAAACACTTAATATCCTCTGTCACATCTTTTATTGCTTTATTCAATTTGCTTTCGGTTCTTTCATTAGTTTTTCCAATTTTTATTTTTTGAAAAGATAAAAAAGCTTTTAATAAAAAATTAAAACATCCTTGTATTCCATTTTCATTCCAGTCTCTAGATTTGTCAGGAGAAGCAAGAGACAAAAGAAAAAATCTTGAAACATCCATTCCATATTTTTTTGAAATTTCATCAGGATTAATTACATTCCCTTTAGATTTAGACATCTTTTCTCCACCTTCTCCAGAAAGCATTCCCTGATTGAATAATCTTTTAAAAGGTTCATCAAAAGATAATAAACCTAAATCCCTTAATGCTTTTGTAAAAAATCTTGCATAGATAAGATGCATGCATGCGTGTTCTGCACCTCCAATATACTGGTCCACAGGAAGCCAATAGTTTGTTTTTTCTTTATTAAACGCTTCTTTCAAATTTTTATTATTTGGATACCTCATATAATACCAACTTGAATCCACAAAAGTGTCCATAGTATCGGTCTCTCTTCTTGCCTTTCCTTTGCATTTTGGACATTTCACATTTAAAAAATCCTCACTAGTTGCAAGAGGATTCCCTTTTCCAAATTTTACTTTTTCGGGTAAAAGAACGGGTAAATCTTTTTCTGGAACTGGTACAATTCCACATTTATCACAATAAATTATAGGTATAGGAGTACCCCAGTATCTCTGACGAGAAATAAGCCAATCTCTAAGTTTATACTGAACAACTCTCTTTCCAAGATTTTCACTTTCTAAATGATTTGCTATTTCTTCTATTGCATCAATATTATACATTCCATCAAAAGATTTAGAATTAACGAGATTTCCACTTCCAGTATAAGCTCTCACCA
The DNA here is from genome assembly GCA_964485045.1 of Candidatus Woesearchaeota archaeon. Lineage (GTDB taxonomy): Archaea > Nanobdellota > Nanobdellia > Pacearchaeales > GW2011-AR1 > CAZAGO01. The sequence continues at coordinate 35,392 of CAZAGO010000001.1, forward strand.
TCTTTTCAGCCTTTAATTCTCCCATTTCAGGTTGAATAACTACCTTCATAGAAATCCCATATTTTTTAGCAAACTCAAAATCTCTCTGATCATGAGTTGGTACTGCCATAACCATTCCACACCCATAATCTGCAACAACAAAATTTCCGGTATAAACAGGAATCTTTTCTTTTGTTACTGGATTTAAAGCATAGCTTCCAGTAAATGCCCCTTCTTTCTCTAATTCTTCTAAATCCTTTTCACTTGTAGATTTTATTTTTTTTAAAAATTTTTCAACAACTTTTTTCTGCTCTTTTGTGACTAATTCCATAAGCCTAGGATGTTGTGCAGAAATAACCATAAATGTAACTCCATAAATTGTATCAGGACGAGTTGTAAAAACTTCCCATTTCTCTTTATTTATTTCAAAAACAATATTAATTCCATGGCTTTTTCCAATCCAATTTTTTTGCATTAACTTTATTCTTTCAGGCCATTCAAGAGAATCAATTTTATTCAGGAGTTCATCGGAATAAGCTGTCGTTTTAAAAAACCATTGTTCCAAATATCTTATTTCAACATCTGTATCTGAATGATATTCGCATCTCCCATTGTGTACTTGTTCATTTGCAAGAACGGTATTACATTTAGGGCACCAATTGACGGCTGATTTTTTTCTATAAGCTAAACCTTTTTCAAGGAATTTTAAAAAGAAAAATTGATTCCACTTGTAATACTCGGGAGCATGACTATAAATCATCTTACTCCAATCATAACTTAATCCCAGCTCTTTTTGCTGTCTTATAAAATTATTCATAGATTTTTCTGTATATTTTTTTGGGTGTTCTCCCACCTTAATTGCTGCATTTTCTGCTGGCAATCCAAAACTATCATAACCCATAGGATAAAGGACGTTAAATCCATTCATTCTTTTAAACCTAGCATAAACATCGCCAATAGAATAATTAAAAGCATGCCCCATATGTAACCCTGCTGCAGAAGGATAAGGATACATTTCTAGTATGTAATATTTCTTTTTTTTCTTATCTTCCTTTGTTTCAAAAATATTTTTTTCTTCCCATTTCTTTTGCCATTTCTTTTCAATTTGACTAAAATTAACTTCTACCATTGAATTTAATGTAAAAAGCCATTTAAAATAATTGCTATCTTACTTCAAATAATTAAGAATATTTTTAAACAGACTAAGACTTATTTAATTATGGAAAAGATACAAGCCCATATTATAGGTGGAAATGTTTCTAGCAACTCTTCCGAAGCATATTCTTTAAATACAAAGAATTTTTTCGGAGAAAAAAAAGAAGATAAAATAGTTTATTCTCCTTTAGAAACCTTATTTCTCGTGGATAAAAAGAAAATGGAAGTTTTGCTTAAAAATAAAAAATTAAATTTTTCTGAAATTGAAAGAATTTTTGAAAAAATTGACAAGAATATTCAAACAAAATACCCCGTATTTAAGGAACTTCGAGAAAAAGGATACATTGTAAAAACGGCTTTAAAATTTGGAGCGGATTTTAGAGTTTATGAAAAAGGAAGAACTCCCGGAGAAGAACATGCAAAATGGATTGTATTCATTGAACAATCTTCCAAAAAAATAAATTGGAACGAATTTTCTGCAAAAAATAGAGTTGCACACTCTACCAAAAAAAAGCTTCTAATTGCAATAGTGGATGATGAAAAAGACGTTACTTATTATGAAGTTTCCTGGACTCGAGTTTAAAAAATCATAACAAAATTTATAATCCTCCCCTTTTTAATCCTTTTATGCCAATTCAAGATGCCTCTAAAATAAAAGAAGAAATAATAAATTTTCTGAATATTAAAGGCCCAAGTCTTCCTATCCATATTGCTCAAGAAATAAAAATAAGCCCTTTATTTACTTCAGCCTTTTTATCTGAGCTTTTTTCAGAAAAAAAAATAAAAATGAGTTATTTAAGAGTTGGAAGTTCTCCAGTTTATTTTCTTTCAGGACAAGAAGAGGGTTTAGAAAAATACGCTGATTATTTAAAATCAAAAGAAAAAGAAGCATTCCTTTTCCTTAAGGAAAAAGGAATTTTAAAAGATGAAGAACAAATCCCAGCAATAAGAGTAGCATTAAGAGCAATAAAAGATTTTGCACTTCCTATAGAAAAAAATGAAGAAGGGTATTGGAAATATTTCTTATATAATGAAGGTATAATTTCAAAACAAGAAAATATTACTCCCCCTTCATTAAAAAAAGAAGTTATTGAAAAATCTTTAAAAATTAAAAAGGTAGAAAAGAAAACGCCTAAGAAAAATGAAAAGAACAAAAAAGGAAATGAAAAGTTTTTAACAAAAGTAAAAGAATTCATATCAAAAGAAAATTTAGAAATAACTGGAATAGAAAGTATTAGTAAAGAGTACCTTGTTCTAAGAGTAAAAATTAACGATGAGGAAAAAGCATTTGTGGCATACAATAAGAAAAAGATAACGGAAAAAGATTTTATAAATGCAAATAAAAAAGCTGAAGAATTAGGTTTAAAGTATATTTTATTAAGTTCTGGAGATTTACCAAAAAAAATAAAAGATACTATAGAAGCAATAAAAAATCTTTCTGGAATAGAGAAGATAGAATAAATATTTTATTAAGAATATCTTTCGTTAGAAATATATTCATAAACTACTTTAGAAATATTTGAGATAACCGAATTTGCTTCTTCTTTAGTGCTCCCTTTACTCATCACACATAAGATATACGGCTTTTCTGGAAAATAAATTATTCCGCAGTCATGATAGTATTTTAATTTTGCATCTTCCCCAAATTTATGAGAAATCTTGATATCTTCTGGAACACCTGAAACAAGTTGATCATTAAAATCAGTTTCAAGCAAAATGGAGAGTGCAAGATTTGAAAAACTTCGTTTAAGATAATTTGAAAAATAAAGAGAACGGAAAATATTTGAATATTCTTTTGGAGAAACTATTGCAATCCCTCCTTCTGGATAAGGTAAACCCATAATAGAAGTTACTTCTAAATAAAGAGCATCATCTGTAAATCTATTAGCTAAAGCACTCATAGCAGTATTATCTGAGTCCCAAATCATTATCTCTAAAAGTTCTTTAACAGTAATAGGATAACCTACCCCTTTTGTAAATAATTCCCCCGATTCTGAATTTAAATCTTCTTTTGAAAGATAAACAGTCGTATTAAGAGTTATTTCACCTTCTTGAATCTTTTTTAAAATAGTCACCATTACAGGAACTTTAAAAAGACTTCTAGGAAAAAACTTCTTTTTTTCATCAATTCCAATCGAAGCACCCGTATTTAAATCCTCGAAATAAACCCCATATTCTCCTTTTAAAGAACTATCATTTAATTCTAAAACTATACTTTCTTTAAGAGGATAGTAATGAATTGCATATTGTTTTTGGATCTGTAAAAAAGAATCAACATCCATCCAAGCCAATTGTGGGGAAATTAAACTAAATTGATTTGTTTTAATCATTATATCTTTCTCTAAAGCATTAATTTCCGATTTTGTTTTAAAAAGAAAAAAAAGAAGAAAAATATTGGAAATAAGAAGTAAAAGAACTAAAAAAGGTAGTATCCTTTTAAAGAAGAAATTTAAATCTAACATTTATGAAATAAAAGATTCTATTTTAAATAGCTTTCCACTTGATATAAACATAAGCTTTAAATAGACAAAAAATTAACCCTAAAAATGGGAAAAACAAAATCAAAACTCGTGAAAAGATGCGCTAAGACTATTTTAAAGAATAAAATAGAACCAAAGGAAAAATTTGGAGAAAATAAAAGAATTCTAAAAGGAGTTTTTCCAACAAAAAAAATTAGAAATCAGACAGCAGGTTATCTAACCAAGTTGAACAGAAACGAAAAAAAAAGACTTGCAAGACTTAAAAAATAGATAGTAGAAGAAGTGCAAAAGAAAAATAAAGAAGATATCTGGATTGTATCCATGAGTGAAAAACAATTTATGAATTAAATAAATAGTGTAGAATGCAATTTATTACTAAACAAAAAGATAAAAGTAAAAAAATTCATAAGTAGAGTTTAATATTGTTAAAGCATCAAAAAAATATTTCTAAAAGGTATAAGAATAATAGAGACTAATCTTAAAAGAGAGCTATTACTTTTTTTTATATTGAGAATTTAAAATTCTTTTTATTGATTCTAAATTTTTATTTATTTTTTCAAGTTCCTTCTCCCTTTTCCTTGAAAAAAAGAAGTTAATTAAATTAAAAAGAATATAAGCAAGTATAGCAATTCCTGCCGCTTGAACAAGATTAATCATAAATGAAATATTAGTCATCACTGCCTCTGGAACAGCAGATATAATTCCTTCTAATACAGCCATCACGAAAGAAAGATAAACCTCCTTTTAAATTTCACTATAATAACAAATCTTTTAAATGAAATCTGTCTTTTAGTCCTGTCTCTGTAGCTCAGCGTTAGAGCGCTGCTCTCATGGATTTGAACTTCAGTTCAAAGACATTTGCGGAATTCCTCAGAATTCCAGCTATGAATAATTGAATAGAATAAAATTGAGAAAGGCAGAGGTCGGGGGTTAAACTCCCCTCAGAGACATTTGCAAAGCAAAGGGCTATGTATTCAATAGAATTATCAGAGACAT
>CAZAGO010000001.1:40101-48595 GCA_964485045.1 Candidatus Woesearchaeota archaeon
TCAGAGACATTTGCAAAGCAAAGGGCTATGTATTCAATAGAATTATCAGAGACATTTGCAAAGCAAAGGGCTATGTATTCAATAGAATTATCAGAGACATTTGCAAAGCAAAGGGCTATGTATTCAATAGAATTATCAGAGACATATTAGATAATTTTCTCTTCTTAAAATAAGTTTGAGAGAACAAGAATATTTGTTAATAATCCATTGCTTTTAAAAAAGAATCCTTATCTCCATTTTTTCTTGGGAATATATGAACATGTACGTGGTGAATCGTCTGTCCTGCTACTTCAAAACCATTATTAATCAAATTGAATCCTTCTGCATTATATTCTTTCATTAAAATTAAAGAGGTTTTCTTTATACAATCTAGAAGTTCTAAACCAAGAGTAGAAGGCATATCTAATATTGTATTGAAGTGTTTTTTAGAAATAATAAGTGTGTGCCCTTCCATTTTTGGATAAGCATCAGGAACTGAAAAAAAATTATCATTTTCATAAATAATTTTGTTGGGAATTTCCCCCTTAGAAATTTTGCAAAATATACATTCACTAACCATAAAAAAAGAGAAAAAGAAAGTTTAAAAATATATTTAAAAAAAATTGTAAAAACAAAGAAACAAAAAGCTAATTATGAAGAAAAATTACTTTTTTTTCTTCTTTACAGCCTTTTTCTTTGCTTTTTTCTTTGCAGCCATTTTTTTTCACCTCTAATTTAATTAAAAGTAACAAGAATGCTTTATTTAAAAATTCTTCGGAAATTTTTCAAATCTAGAAAATCTTTCAAAAACTCTAAAAAAAATCACCGTCGATGAAATAAAAAACTATTTTTATGCAATTAATTTTCCAGCTTTTTCAAAAACTATTTCAGAATTTATAAGTTTTCTTAAAACTTCTTTCAAATCTAAAACTTTCACTCTTATTTGTTTAGTCGTATCTCTATCCCTAATTGTAACATCATTATTAGCTAAAGAATCACCGTCGATAGTTATACAATAAGGAGTCCCTATTTCATCATTTCTAGCGTATCTTCTTCCAATAGAACCTGATTCATCATAAGAAACATTCCACTCTTTTTTTAAAGAAGAATAAATTTTTTTTGAGAAATCTACAAATTCTTTTTTATTTTTGACAATTGGAAAAATAGCTGCCTTTAAAGGAGCTAATTTAGGAGATAATCTTAAAACGACATTCCCTCTTTTCTCGTCGAAAGAATAGGCATCAAACAAAAAAACTAAAAAAGCTCTTCCAACACCCATACTTGGTTCACAGACTACATGAGGCAAAACTTTCTTTCCATCTTGAGTCATAATTTCCATATTTTTATTTGAAAACTTTTGATGTTGAGTTAAATCAAAATTTCCTCTGTTTGCAAATCCTTGTAATTCTCTCCAACCCATAGGAAAATTATACTCTAAATCCCAAGTATCAGAAGCATAATGACTCTTTTCTTCAGAAGAATGCTGCCTTATTCTAAATTTTTTTGGATCACAACCCATTGAAACAAACCAATTAAATTCTTGAACTATCCAATAAGCATGCCAATCTGCTTTGATTATTCCTTTTTTCCAAGCATCGTAGACTCTCATCAAAACAGAATCATTCTCTTTTTTTTGTGCTTCTGCACTGAGAACAAGCATTTCAACATTTTTTATTTCATCCATATAAGGACATTTAGTTCCTGGAGCAATAAAGTATTCTATTTCCATTTGTTCAAACTCTCTACATCTAAATAAAAATTCTCTCGGAGAGATTTCATTTCTAAAAGATTTTCCTATTTGAGCAATTCCAAAAGGAAGTTGCATTCTTGAATTTTCTTGAACCATTTTAAAATCTGCAAAAATAAGTTGAGCTGTCTCTGGTCTTAAATATGCACGAAGAGATTCTTCTTTTATAGGTCCTACTTGAGTGGTAAACATAGTATTAAATTCTCCTTTTGATTCATACTTTCCTCCACATTTCTCACAAGAAGCCTTTCCAAATTCATGCTTATCTATTTTAGTTTTAAAATTACATTTCTTACAAACAACTGCTAAATCTACAAAATTATTTACATGCCCAGAAGCTTCCCAAATTTTTGGATGAGTAATTATAGAACCATCTATTCCTACAATATCTTCCCTCTCATGAACATGAAATTTCCACCATGAATCTTTCAAATTTTTAAGAAATTCACACCCCACATGTCCAAAGTCCCAAAAACCTCCTAATCCTCCATATATCTCTCCAGAAGGATAGACAAAACCTTTGCTTTTACAAAACGTTGCCAAATCCTCTACTGAAAATCTATTTTTTGATTTTTTTTCTTCTGCCATTTTTTATGAACTTTTATTCTTTTTTGGAAATCTCATAGAGATCTTCACTGCTAATGAGACTCTCCATTTGAATTTGGAAATCTCATAGAGATCTTCATTGCTAATGAGACTCTCCATTTGAATTTGGAAATCTCATAGAGATCTTCATTGCTAATGAGACTCTCCATTTGAATTTGGAAATCTCATAAAGCGGAGACCGGGACTCGAACCCGGGAAAATCTGCTTTCTACTTTTATTTCTTAAGCTGCAGGCAGACGCAGTAGCCGCTGTGCCATCTCCGCATGATTAATTATTCAAGAAATATCTATTTAAAATATTTTAGGTTCTACTTAAATTTTTTTGCTAAAGTTATATGTCCCTTATGATCATATACCCCTATTCCCAAAGTATTCAAAGCAGGAATAATCTTTCTTGATTTGAAAAGCCTCTTTAGATTATAAACTGCAGAATCACAAGCTAAAACGATAGTTACATTCCCTTTTAACTCGTCTTTTTTTAGTTGATCAAAATCACAAGCAATTCCTATCAAATCCGTATCTACAACATTAAATCCATCTTTCTTTAATTTGTTTGAAAAATCTTTCATTTTTAGATCTCCACCGGTATGGCACATGCGCGCACAAGCATTACAAGAAACGATTCCTATTCTATCTGTTTTTTTAAGTTGAGACTTAATTTCTTGGTAAGATTTAGAACTTGTAACTATCATCTTTTTTCCTCTTAAAACAAATAACTAAAATGAGTTTATAAATATTAAGTTAAAATAAAAAATAATTTACAAAGTAACCAAGATTCAAACCCTCCCATAAAATGCGCTATGTTTCACTTTAATAAAACATTGGCATAAACAACAAAGAGATTTATGCCCCGGACAGGATTTGAACCTGCGACCTACTACTTAGAAGGCAGTCGCTCTATCCAGGCTGAGCTACCGGGGCTTAATTAATCTTTATTAAAATAATAACAAAATATTCTATTTAAAAGTGTTTGTTTAAAACAATTCTATGCAAAAAATAAGATTATTTCTTTTTTCAAAACTTTTTTATGGTTTAATAATTCATAAGATAATAAAAAAATAAAATTAATTTAAATAAAAATTATCAAAGTCATTTGCAATAAAAGAATTTTTAAAATATTTTTTTGATTGTCTTAATATTTCTTCAGAATTTTTTGTATATCTTTGACTTATGTGTGTTAAAACTAATTGTTTTGATTCTGATTGTTTTGCAATACTCGCTGCTTGTTTTACTGTAAGATGTTTAAATTCCTTCGCTCTCTCCTCAGATTCTTCATCGAAGGCAGATTCACAAATAAGCAAATCAGAATTTTTTACAAAAATAGGTATTTTCTTATCATAGATTGTATCTAAAACAAAAGATATTTTCTTCCCTTTCTCGGTATAAGTTAAATTTTTTGAAAAATAAGTCTTCCCTCCATAAACTATTTTTTCCCCTTTCTTTATTTTTTGAAGCAAAGGCCCTTCTGGAATTTTAGATTTCCCTAACTTTTTTTTGTCAATTCTTAATTTTTCTTTTAAAATAAAAGAATAAGCATTACAAGGTATTCCGTGTCTCATAGAACTTGCTTCAAGAATAAAATCTTCATTTTCAAAGAATTTTCCTATGACTTCCTCAACATGAAATTTAAGTTTTTCTTTGAAGGTAAATGTTCTAAAAACAGCATTTATAAATTCTTTACTTCCTTTTGGTCCATAAATAAACAGTGTTTTATTATATCCACTAAGAGCAAGAGTTTGTAAAAGCCCAGAAAGCCCAAGAACATGATCTCCATGCCAGTGAGTGATTAGAACTCTCGTTAACTTGCAAGGATTTATTCCTGCTATTCTCATCTGTTTTTGAGTTCCTTCCCCACAATCTACAAGAATATTTTCCCCATAATAATTAAGTAAAATTGCCGTATGATTTCTTTTTTCAGTTGGAACTGCATCAGAGGTTCCTAAAAAAGTTATTGATACCATTAAATATACAAAGAAAAATCGTTTAATAATTTATCTAGAATAACAAAGTTCCAACTAAGAGAACAAGTTTAAAACCTGCGAAAATTTAAAGGTAAACGCTTAATCCTTTTTCAAGGCAGTTGATGCTGGAGAAATAAAAATTATGGTATCCCCTCTTAAAAAGGTTAAACCAAGGTTTCTCTTGATTTCATTGCTTTGCATCTCTTTAACGTTGTCCATGACCAGATTTATATGGATATCAAAAGCCAGCAAAGTTCCTACAAATTGTTTGTCCCCCTTAGTGTGGACAAGAACTTCATTGCCTTTTGAATTATTTAATAAATCCAAAGGTCTCTCAATTCCGTTAACCATAATCTATTCCTGATAATTGAATTTATAAAGCTTGTCATAAAAATTACTATAAATCTTTATAGAAAGATATTTAAACGAAAAATAGGAAATTCATATATGAATAAAGGAAGAAAAATTTCTGGCGGAAGATATATCGCAAACAGAAAGAAAAAATCTTACGAATTAGCAGGACAAAGAAAGATAGTGAAACTTGGAGAAGAAAAAAGAAAAACAAAAAGAACAAAAGGTGGAAACATAAAAACATTTTTACTTGGAGCTAAATTTATTAATATTTTAACAAAAGATAAAAAACAAAAAAGAGCAGAAATAAAAAATGTTTTAGAAACCCCTTCAAATAGATTCTTAGCAAGACAAAACGTTATAACTAAGGGAGCAATCCTAGATACAGATATGGGAAAAGTTAGAGTAACTAATAGACCTTCTCAAGAAGGAATAATTAACGGAATTCTTATTGAATAAATCACAAAAAGTTTTACTACTTTTTAATAGAACAACAAGCAAAAGCTTTAAAAAGGGGAAAGATTTATAAACGTTACTTTAAACTCAAAGATTCTAAAAATGGCTGCAATAAAAAGATGTCCTGAATGCGATGGAGTACACCTTACTTATGACCCTCAAAAAGGGGAAATAATATGTAATGATTGTGGATTGGTCGTCGAAGAAAAAATGGTTGATACTGGAGTTGACCTTCAAGGAAAATTTGATAAAGACGAAAAAAAAGGTAGAAGTGGTGCTCCTATGAGCATGCAAAAATATGACAAAGGACTTACAACAAATGTTGGAGAAATTTCTGACATATATAAATTAGAACCAGGACAAACAAGAAAATTTTTAAGATTAAAAAAATGGCAAGAAAGAGTTTCTACAAGTATTGAAAGAAACCTTAGGCTCGCAATGGCTGAATTAAGAGTTATTGCATCATATCTCAATCTTCCTAATGTGGTAAGAGATGAAGCTGCAAGAATATATAATTACGTTCTTCAAAGGGGACTAGTAAGAGGAAGAAGTATGGAATCAGTTATAACGGCTTGTTTATACGCTGCATGCCGTTCTTATAATATTCCTAGAACTCTTGACGAGATGTCCACGGCATCAGATGTTGAAAGAAAAGAAATAGGAAGAACCTACAGATTTATTATAAGAAAATTAGGAATAACTGTTAAACAAAGCTCTCCAAAAGATTATATCTCAAGATTTTCATCTGTATTAAAACTATCTCCAAAGACACAAAATGATGCTTTAAAGGTTTTAAAAAGAGCTGAAGAGGTTGAATTAACCTCTGGAAGAGGCCCTGCAGGAATTGCGGCTGCTGCACTTTACGTCGCTGCTTTAATGAATGATGAGAAAAAAACTCAAAGAGAAGTTGCAGACATAGCTGGAATAACAGAAGTTACAATAAGAAACAGATATAAAGAATTAATAGAAAAATTGAATCTTGAAGATAAAATTAAGCAAAAAGAAAAAGAGTTTAGTAAAAAAAAGTAATAGCTTTCTAAATAAAAATTAAAGTTAAGATTACCAATAAAAAGAATAATCTATTAATTTAATCAAAAAATTTACATTTTTTTTATACTATAGTTCTTTTATAAATTTAAAAATGATTTTTAATAAATGTAATTGTACAATATCTTTTTATATGGTGTTTTATAAATAATTTAATCATATGTGCGATTTTGCCAGAGGCAATTTAAAATTTCCACTCAAATTTTTGAGGAAATTCAAAAAGAACCCGCTGGTTCTTTTTATGCGGATGTGCCGGAGTGGTCAAACGGGCTTGGCTAAGGACCAAGTGGCTTAGTGCCTGCAGGGGTTCGAACCCTCTCATCCGCATAATGCAATTTCATAGGAAATTGTATTTGGATAGGATTCTGCAAGTCGCTTAAATTCAGAAATATTTTATTAATACTTTATGAAATTTCTTTAGAAATTTTATCCAGTTAGAATCCTTTTTTCACACATTTCTTAAAATTTAGAGGATTATTAGAGATACAAAAATAAAAAAATTATTCCCAGAGATATTTAATTTGAGAAGAAGTAAATTCTAAATGATTTGATTCCATCTTTTTCAATTCTTTTCCATTTTTATCACGACATACAACTTCTGCCCAATACTCACGATCCATAGGATTAAAAGGAGATATTATTTTTATAAAGAGATTTCCAGTTTTCGTTGTCAAAACCCCTATTCTCTCTGTTTTATAAGGTTCTTTTACATTATCAGGATATATTTTGTATTCGATGCTATCACAAATAGGTTCGGCAACACTTAACCTTAGAACTTTACTTGTCTCAATGTATGAAAGCGTTGCATAATTAGAAACATGCTGTACAGGAATTTTAAATGTTCCTAAATTAATTCTATCTCCTACTTGTTTATTATCTTTATCATAACAATAAAAATATGCACGATAATCTTTTGAAGAATCAAATTTAATTGCATCTATAGTTCTATGGAAAAGACCATTGTTATCTTTAGTAATTATATCTCCTCCAGAATCATATGACAAAGGAAGAGTTCCAAAAAGAGTATAAAATGAAGAAATACCATAAGTAACCTTTTCACAAGAAGGATTTGTAATTTTTAAATCTAAATTATTTTTATCTCCAAAAAAAGTTATAACAATTGATGGATCTTCGTTAGATATCAAAACTTTCCCTACAGGATAACTAGTTTCTGCGATAGGAGTAGCAGCAACATCAGTAATTCTTGGGCAATTTAAATGCCAAACTCTATAAACAAGATGTTGATTCTCGCTAAGATCATAAGTATTGAATCTGTAGGTATTAGAAGTAGCATCTTTTTTGGTCCATTCAAAAACATTTGCATTTGTATATTTCCCCTCTTCAATCCAATTCATAAAGATTACCGAGTGAGGAGTTGCTTTATTATTTATAGTAACAACAATGCTAAGAACATCTCCTGGAATAAGATTTTTCAAAACAGATTCATAATCTCCTCCAAGAATACTACACGAATCAGCAACTATAAAAGCATCGTTTTTTCCAGTAGCCATTGTAACTATGTTTCCATTTACAGTATATGTTTGTCCAGATTTTGCAGAATAAGCACATGGAGATATTTGAGTACAACCAAGTTTTTCCCAAGCGCATTGTATTGCAGTATAACAATGCGTATTACAATTTTCTCCTCCTTTATTTTTTCCACTCATCCGTTTATCAATAAATTGGTTAAATGAATTCTTAACAGATTCCGCTGAAGAAACTTTGCCTTCACACTTTTCTTTTAAAGCAATATATCTACCTTTTACTTCTTCTACATAAGTATTCCCATTTGTGCATTTGTTTCCTACTCCATTATAGGCTCTAATTGCAGCATCCCATCCAGTATATCTACCATCACCACATGCTCCTCCTTCTTTATTTACATAATCGGCATAATTCTTAGATAAAAGAAGTGCCCCCATTTCAATATTTTTTTCAGGATTAAAGAGACTAGATATACATGACTGATCAGTGCAAACATAGTTAGGAATTATTTGCATAATTCCAATCTCTCCAGCTGTTCCTATCTTTGGACTATTTTTACAATTACTTTCTTGCATTACTATTGAAAGCAGAAGTAATTTATCAAGTCCGTTATATTTCTTTGATTCTTCTATCATCTTTTTAGCATATGTTGTACAACTATCCCCACAAGAACAAGATCTCTCTCCATAAGTTTGTCCTGTTTTCCCTAAAGATACTACAAGTGCTATAAATTTATCATCATCGCATACCCCTGTTACTCCCTCAGTAATAGGAGTATCTATCGTTGATACCTTTTCTTTTGCTGCTTCCACAGCGGCGGCTTTTTCAGCAGCTACCCTATCTGCTTCTTTTTTTATTTCTTC
>CAZAGO010000002.1:0-1522 GCA_964485045.1 Candidatus Woesearchaeota archaeon
CCTAATAAGTAGTTACATTATTATGGTAAAAGAACTTTCAGAAAAAGTATTTCAAGAATGTTTGAATGGGAAGATTAAATTATTTGGAGAAGTATTTAGCGAACCGCTTCAAGTAAATATTTTATCAGATAAGGGTGTAGGTTATATTGCAAAAGTTTCTGTTAATTTTAATGGTCCTTTTTTTAAAAAAATTGAAATGAGAGGTTATGATTCTAGGACAGAGGCAGAGGTAGAATCAGTCCAAGGTGTTGTGAATTATTTTAAAAATTTGGTTAGTCCAAACTTAGTAAATTATGACAGCCTTTCAAAAATAATTAGTTTAAAAAAGGTATAAAAAATATCAATAACTATTTATATTTCTTAAGAGGTATATAATTATGGGACTAAATATAAGAGAGATAATTCCTCGCAGGGAAATGGAAATATCAGAATTGAAAAGCAAGACTATTTGTGTTGATGCTTTTAATAGCTTATATCAATTTCTTTCAAGTATAAGACAGTATGATGGAACTCCCTTGATGGATAATAAAAAAAGAGTTACAAGTCATTTGTCTGGAATATTTTATAGAAATATTGCTCTTTTATCAGAAGGAATAAAATTAATATACGTCTTTGATGGAATTCATCCTTGGCTTAAAGAAAGAACTCATGAAGAAAGAAGAGAAGTTAGAGACTTAGCTAGGGAAAAATATGATAAAGCAAAACAAGAAGAAGATTTTGAGGCAATGAGAAGATATAGCAGCCAAAATATTCGTCTTACAGAAGAGATGGTCGAAGAGAGTAAAGAATTATTAAAAGCAATGGGTATTGCAGTTGTTCAGGCACCTGGAGAAGGTGAAGCTGAAGCAGCATATCTTTCTAGGACAAGAGGAGAAATATATGCAAGCGCAAGTCAGGATTATGATAGTCTACTTTTTGGAGCTTCAAGATTAATACAAAACTTGACACTTTCAAGAAGGAGGAAGACTATTTCTGGTTATGTAGATGTTAAACCTGTAATTATTGAGCTAGAAAAGATATTAAATTCTTTAGAAATAAACTTAGATCAATTAATTTGCCTTGGAATACTCGTTGGAACTGATTACAATCCTAAAGGAATTCCTAGAATTGGACAAAAAAAAGCTTTAGATATTGTAAGAAAATATAAGCAACCCGTATTAATTTTTGAGAGTGTTAATGAACAAATTTTAAGTTTACCAGAAGAAGATAGATTTGATTGGAGGGAAGTTTTTGAAATGTTTCATAAACCTAATGTAATTGATGCAGAGATTAATTTTGAAAAATTGAACAAAGAAAAGATAGTTGAAATTTTAGTAAAAGAACACAATTTTTCTGAAGAAAGAATAAAAGATCATTTGGAAAGACTTGAAGAATCTTTTGAGAAGAATAAACAAAAAGATTTAGCTAAATGGTTTTAATCTTTTTGTAAGTCCTCTAGAATGGCCAATCTTGGACGTTCTTTGCGGATAAAATTTATAAATAAATTTCATAAAACAAAAAGATTTAGCTAAATGGTTTTAAT
>CAZAGO010000002.1:1622-14847 GCA_964485045.1 Candidatus Woesearchaeota archaeon
TTTTTAATCCCTCTAAAAAGAATTGAAAATTAATGGAGAATTTTAATAAGTGCGAATATTGTGTTTTGATTTTCTTCTTCCAAAAGAGTGTCCTCTCATTCCTCCTATTCCACCCCATCCAAAATAAACCCTGTTAGCCCAGAATCCAAAAGCTCTCATTATGCCCCATATAATTATAAGTGCTATACCTATTAATATTACTTCTATTCCTAATCCTAAAGTTAGTCCTAAAGTAAGAATTAATCCTCCTATTAAAAGAATTGCTCCTGATTTTAATTTTACTAACAAGAATATTGCTAAGATAATAATTGCAAAGAAAACAATTAGATCTAAGACGTAATCAGAAAATCCAAAACCGTAGAATATATTTGAAATATCAAAACTTATTCCTTGTCTATAAAAGCCATAAGTTATTCCGATACTTATCATTAATGAAATTACTGAAGAAGCCCCTTTATTTTCTCCAAAAAAACCAGTTCTATTAAGAATTACAGATATTAATGCAAAAGAAATGGCCCACACAATCATAAGTCCTAAGTTTTCTCCACCTATTGCTTCAAAAAGAGAACTTATTGAAGCAGAATTGTAAGAATATGCACTTATGAAGCTAGTGAGAAAAATTATTACCCCTGTAAATAGAAAAAACTTATTTTTCATATAAAGTATAGTAAATTCCTTTTTATAAAATTATGCACCTTCAGTTTTGCACAAACTTTAAATGGAAGCTAAACCTAAAGATTTAATGGAAGCTAAGCAACGCTCTTTTAATGTTTTAGGAAATATAGCTGTGGTTAATTTTTCTAAGGAAATGAAATCGAATGAGAAGAAAGTTTTTGCAAAAAGAATTTTAGAACAAAATAAATCTGTCAAAACTGTTCTTGAAAAGTCTGGAAAGTTTAAAGGGAGGTTAAGAAAAATGCAGACAAAATATGTTGCAGGTGAAAAAACAAAAGAGATTTTATACAAGGAAAATGGTTGCCTTTTTAGATTTAATATTGATACTACTTATTTTTCTCCAAGGTTAAGTGGAGAAAGAAAAGAAATCGCTTCTTTTGTCAAAAAAAATGAAGAAGTTTTAGTAATGTTTGCAGGAGTTGCACCTTATTCTATAATTATAGCTAAAAATTCTTCTGCAAAAAAAGTGTATTCTAACGAGATAAATAGAGAAGCAAATAAATATGCAAAATTAAATGTGGGATTAAATAATTTAAAAAATAAAATAGAACTTGTTCCAGGAGACATTAAAAGAGTTTCATTAAATCTTAAAAAAACTGGAAAAAAGTTTGATATGATTGTTATGCCTCGTCCTCAATTGAAGGATACTTTCTTAAAGCAAGCATTTGAATTAAGTAAAAAAGGCACAAGAATTTATTATTATGATTTTTGCAATCAAGACGAATTAGAAGTAATAAAAGAGAAGATTATTCAAGAAGCTAAAGAATCTAAAATTAGAATAAAAATAAAAAATATTAAATCTGCAGGAGAAATTGCACCCTATAAATTAAGGGTTAGATTTGATTTAGTAATTACAGAACTCTTATAGTTATTCTTTCAACAGATTTCTTTTCAAAAGGTTTTTTCTGAATTAAGTTCTGTAGATTTTCTCTCTTTTTGATAAGTCCATTTACTAAGCATATGTTTATAGGTTCTGCATCTAAGTGAATTGTTCTTTTGTAGTTTTCAGGACAATTTTCCAAATTACAGACGATTGTTGGTTGTCCATCTAAAGAAAAGAATTTCTTTGCATATCCTCTTTCTACTGCTTCACATAATCTGTATTCAGTCATATTACTACTTTATAATTACACTTTTTAAATATTTCTATTAAAGCTTATAATCTTTTTTCAGGTTTTATAACTGTTGGAGCTTCTCCTCCATGCCACGTGAATCTTGGCCTCATTCTCATAGGATATATTCTTTCAGAATTGTCGTCAAGGAGTATAGCAGAACCTTTTATATGAGGTAAATCATCCATACTTTTTTTAATATCTTCTAGTAAATAGCTTTGCATTATTTGATTTAATGCTTCTATGTCTTGTTTAGAAGTAACTCTATGTGAAATAACTATATCTGATTGAGTCATTACATCTCTATGAATTTGTCCTGGTTGTTGTGTTGCAAGTACTACTGAAATTCCTGGTTGTCTTCCTTCTCTTAAAAGTTGCATCAATGCTTCGGTTGCAATAGTTTCTTTTCCCAAGGGGAGAAATTCGTGGGCTTCATCTATAAAAATCCATACAAGAGGATTTTCTTTTTTTTCAATTCCAGATAAAAAATCTAGATTTTTTGAAATTGAATCTATCTCCTCTTTTTTTCTAGAATCCATTCTTTGATTGAATATTTTTCTTGATAATAAACTTATTACAAGCGCCCTTACATTAAATGCGCTAACAGAACTATAAACGCTTAGATCTAATACCGTTGTTTTTCCAGCAGAAATAATATCTTTAATTGATGTTGCTTCACTTCCTTCGGAAAAAATTCCCCAAGTTTCAACAGCTTTGAAAAGGCTTGATGCGGCATTTTTAACATTTATTTCTGATTTTTCATCTTTTTCTATTTCTTTTATTATATCTGAAATAGAATATTCTCTTTTTGATTTTACTTTTTTTATTGCTCTTTCTATTAAGATAGAGGGAGCATCAATTAAATTTAAGCCAAATACTGAAATCCAATCTTCAGAATTCATCTCCCTTATATCAAGTGCAAATTTTTCATCTATAGGTATTCCTTTTTCTATATATTTATCATAATGTCCATATGGAACGAATACTTTTACTGGAAGATTTTTTGATTTTAATCCCCATTGAGATATCAATGATTTATCTTTTTCATTTCTAAATTTCATTGTCCAATAAATTCCCATGGTATCAAATATTAGAGAGGCAATATTTTGACTTTCTTCTTTTGGAAGATCTGAAATTTCTTCAGTTATAACTCCTAGAGTGTAGGATTTTCCTGAATTATGTGAGATAATTCCATTTGCAATGAATGAATGATTTTTATCTACCGAAAGATCATAAACTTCTCTGATATTGTCTATTTCTTTAATTGATTTTATTCTGATACAGACCAATTTTTCAGAAATATAATGCGTTTTCCTTTTTTTAGATAGATTAGATTTATGTTTTTCCAATCTTTCTTGTTTAAAATCGTTTTTGAATCCAATTTTTTTGAAATTTTCTATTGAATTATTATCTGTGATAAATAATCTATAGTTTAGATATACTTTATCTTTTATTTTTGAATTTTTTATTCTGATTACCGATTCAATATTGAAATGAGTAAGTAAAACCTGTAAGTCTTCTAAAAATTTTCTGGATTTACTTGAATAATCTATTGTTTTGGCTTTAGAGTCAATGTATCCATCACAATCAAATAATGAAGAAATAAATTCTTTTTTGAATTTATTTGAACTTTCAAAAACTATTTTTGGAATTCTTATTATCCCAGATTTTAATCCTTTTGGAATACCTAATTCCACAAATTTGTTTACAATACTTTGATGTTTTGTTTCCACTACTTCACAATTGCAGTCTTTTCGTTGATATCTTTTTGTAATAATTTTAAATTCTTCTTCAAAATCTTTTTTTGCTTGTAGCAAAATTTTTTCACAATTATTGTAAAATCTAATTCTTGCTTTTGTTCCATTGTAAAGTTTTCCTTTTCCATCTTTAAATATGCCCTTTCTTAAACCAATTGTTCCATCCGATAAAATATACCCTAAAAGGCGAGCGATTCTTAGGCTTTCTTTATCTTCTTTAATTTCTGGAATGTTTAAAGGAAGAACTATTTTGTCGTTAATCTTTAAATCACAACCTCTTCTATAGTATAAGTACTTTCCATAAGAAGATAAGAGGGGATGTTCTTTTGTTATGTTAATAATTCTTCCATCCTTTAGTTCTATTGAAAACAATTTTTCTTTTTTTATGGGGTATTTTAACAACTTTGCTTTTTCCCATTCAAATTCTTTTTTTTCTTTATTAAAAGAAAGAACTAACTCTTTTTCTTCATCAAAATCTTGAATAGGTTTATACCCTTTATTGGTAAATATTAGTGTTTCTCCTGTTAGGCATCCACGTTTTCCGGCAACAAGAACTACATGGCTTCTAGCAATGTCCATAAATATTTTATTGCTTAGAGAAGTATATTGTCCCATTCGAACATAACTCTTTCCTAGATATATTTTTCCTCTTTCTCCAAAGTCTTTTTTGTCGGATTCATTTCTTCCAATAATTATTTCTTGTGGCATGGATGATAAAGGAAATGTTGCTTTTTATATTTTTTATTTGTTTACCATAATCTTTTTAAATGCTTTTTTCATAAATCTCTTATGGTTGAAAATAATCGCGAGGAGCATTCCGATTTTCATGAATCTTCTAAAAATATTCATCATGAGAAGAAGCATAGAGTTATGTCTCCAAATGGATTAACTGATTCTTTAAGGAGAAATCCTTGGATTCTTTCAACAGCAGTTTTAGGAATTATACTTTTATTTCTTTTAATAGTGAGTTTTACTGGAATTACAGGAAAATCTATTTCAGAAGAGAAGGCGGGAGAATTAATTTTATCTTTTGCAGCATCTCAAGGAGTTTCTGTTGATTTAGTTGGAGTGAAAGAAGAAAATTCTTTCTATGAAGTAACTATTTCATTACAAGGACAAGATTTTCCTCTTTATGTTACGAAAGATGGAAATTATATGGTTCAATCATTGATACCTTTGAGTGGAACAAAAACTAGTCCTAGTGCAGAAGCAAAAGCGGTTCCAAAGTCGGACAAGCCAGAAGCAGAATTATTCATTATGACTCATTGTCCTTATGGTACACAAGCCGAAAAAGGTTTTATTCCTATGATAAATGAAATGAAGGATTTAATTGATTATAAAATAAGATTTGTTCATTATTTTATGCATGGGGAAATTGAAGAGAATGAAACTTATGCGCAAATCTGTATAAGAGAAGAGCAGCCACAAAAATATATTGAATATTTAACTTGTTTCTTAGAAGATGGAAATTCTTCAAGATGCCTTACAAAAACAAAGGTGGATCTTGCTAAAATGAAAACTTGTATAAGTAATGGAAAAGCAAAAGAATATTATGATTTAGATTCTCAATTAAGTGAACAATATGGTGTTCAGGGAAGTCCTTCTTTAGTCGTTAATGGAGTACAAGTTTCAAGTGGAAGAAGTCCTTCTGCGTATTTAAGTGTAGTATGTGATTCATTTAATAATGCTCCTGATGAATGTGCTAGTTTGGTTCTAAGTTCAGAATCACCTTCTCCTATGTGGGGCTGGGATACAACTGCTTCATCATCTACCGCTGCTCAGTGTTAAAATAAAGAATATAATTGGTTGTGCTTTTTTATATTTCTATTTAAATTTATTTTTCAGAATTTATTCTAATAATACTTTATTCAATAATTATTAAAAAATAAAGGCATAGGGTATAATGTGAATATAGCAGTTTTGAGGTTCGAGTTCTATTTCCGATAGACTCATTTAATTTATTTTTTAAGATATTCAAATTCTTCAGATGTAAGCTTTAATTCTTTTCCTATTAAAGGATTTGAGTTTATTATTTGTTTTATAATTGGAAATTCATGCATAGCTCTTTTTTCTCCTATGTGTGCTAGTTTAGAATATTTTCCAGATATAGATTTCTTTTTAAGACTTCTTTGATTGCTCATCCAAATTTTAAGAATTCTTGTAGGTTTGTTATATTTTGTAAAATCTTTTTTAGGATATTTTTTTGAAGCCGATATTCCATAACTTAAAAAAATATTTTGGTAAACTAAAAATCTCCAGTATTGTTGTTTGTAGATTCTTCCCTTGAATATATCTGCTCTGCTAAGAGCATCTATTGCTTTTGCAAGTTCCTCTCCTTTGTATTCTGAAGGAATATTTTCTTCTATCCATAAAGATATCTCATCTAGAGGCATATTTACACTATCGAAATCTCCTAGCATTTTATTTGTTGGAGATTCTTTGAATATTTTTTTAAGAGTACTAAAAATATCTTTTTCTTTATCTCTTTCATCAAGAGTTAATATAGAAGGGTCTCTTATCCTAGAAACAGCTTGTAAGTCATTTATCGCTGCTCTTAAGTCTCCTTTCGCTCTTTCTGTAATGCTTGTAACTATATTTAAATTCAAAAATACTTTCTCTTGTTCTAGTATTTCTAGAAGAGCTTGAATAATTTCTTTCTTATTTATTTCTTTTAGTCCTATTAATTCTGCTTTTTTTCTAAGTTCGCTTAGATTTTTTTTCCAGATATCATTAGCAGTTATTATTATCGGGTAAGTTGTAGACTCGATTATTGAAATAAGTTCAGTTACTCCTCCAAAATCTGTTTGTCCAGAAATTCCATCTACTTCATCAACAAGAATTATTTTCTCTTTTTTTGTAAGTGATTGTTGTTCCATTGCAGGCCTTAAAATTTCTTTAAGTTTTGTTTTATTTCTTAAATCTGAAGCATTTAATTCAAATATTTCAGAATTTTTTTCATTTGCTATTGCATATGCAAGGGTGGTTTTTCCTGTTCCTGGAGGGCCATATAGAACAATCGCTTTTTTCTTTTTTCCAAAATCTTTTATAAAACTTAAAATTTTTTGAATAGCTTCATCCTGCCCTTTTATTTGTTCAAAATATTTTGGACGATATTTTTCAACCCAAGTCATTGAAAACAACCCCCTGGTTTTTTTCGATTTTCCTCAAATCTCTGAAGGGCAACTTTTTAATTGCCTCCGATGAAGTTGCATATTCAACTCCAAGATTTTTTTCTATTTTTATTTTTTTTAAAAGCCCATTTATTTTTTTTCTTCCAACATCTTCAAGTAGATTTCCGATTAAAACCATTTTTGCAGTATTTCTCATATCGCAGTAGAGGAGATTCATTTTAAAATAAGAGTTATCATATTGCTTAAAATCTTGAATAGGAGTTTGTATCTTAGAAATATTTTCAAAATATTCTAGTGCTCTTTTCTTCATTTTCTCTTATTGCTTTCCTAATCCTGCAAGCACAAAACTTGCTAGGAGAGACTGCAATTGTACAAAAGGATCAGATCCTTCAACTATTCTAAATTCAACTTCACCTGTTTTTTCGGTCAATTTTACTTTTATCTCTGGCTCTACTGAAAGGTTCCAAATTTCTTTTTGAATTGCTTTTATTACATCTTGTCCAGATATGCTCTCTCTTAGCATAATATCGAGAAGTTTTTCTTTTGCAGTTTGAAAATCTCCTGAAAGTGCATAATCTAAGACTATTTTGATATCTTTTGGTTTAGCATTTGAAATGACTGTTGATGCAAGTTCTGCTGAAATGTTTGGAGATATTGAAGCAGTTGCTTGTAATAAATTTGTAGCTCTACGGCAATCTCCTTCGCTTCCTTCATATATTATTTCAAGGGCTTCTGGAGAAAGGCTTACTTTTTCACTATCTGAAATCCTTTTAAGATATTTATCTACGTCTTTTTTTTCTAAGAGTTTAAATCTAAATATAGCGCATCTAGATTGAATCGGGTCTATTATCTTGCTTGAATAGTTACAAGAGAGAATAAATCTACAAGTGGAAGAATAATTTTCCATAGTTCTTCTTAGAGCTTGTTGGGCTTCTGGAGTAAGTGCGTCTGCTTCATCTAAAAAAATTACCTTGAAAGAAACATTTCCTAATGATTTTGTTCTTGCAAAATTTTTTACTTTTTCTCTTACTACATTTATTCCTCTTTCATCAGAAGCATTTAATTCTAGGTAATTTTCTCTCCAATTCTCCTTAAATAAATCTTTTACAATAATTAGTGCAAGAGTTGATTTTCCTGTTCCTGCAGGCCCTGCAAATAAAAGATGGGGTATACTTAATGAATTAGTCAGAGATTCAATTCTTTTAATTATGTCATCTTGTCCAACAACTTCAGAATATTTGGACGGACGATATTTTTCTGTCCAGATTTCGCTTGTCATAATAGATTAGAAACAAAACCACTTATAAATATTATGATGCTTAAAAACAGGATTTAAATTTATTTTTCTATTTTTTAAGAACTATTTACTTCTGGCTTTTTTTAGCTTTCTTTTATGCTTTTCTTTTCGAAGTCTTTTTCTTTGCCATTTCCATCTCATTTGGCGCTTCTTTTTCCATCTTCTACTTGATCTCTTCATAGGTTTTTTAGAAAGATTTTGTTTAAAAGGGTTTCGGTAAGATTTTTTTATTCTTTAAATGATAAAAATTCAGAAATAATCGGGTATTTTATTTTTTTATTATTCGTTTTTTATCGATTTAATTTTCCATTTTCATTCTTTCTATTTCCGATTCAACTATTATTGCTTTGTCTTGATCCAAATGTTCTTTTAAATTACATTTGAGTATTTCTCCTAATCTTTCTTTTTCTCTTATTATTTTTGCAATTTCCGATTCAGTTAAGCTAGTTTTAGATAAGACTCTCCAGCCTTTTAATTCAGGTGGTGCAGGTTTACCTATGCAATCCAAAGCATTGAAAACTTTGTCTTTATCTAAAAGATCTTCATAAGAGAGAGCATCAAGAATAAGGATAGCTCTCTTATAATCGATATTGGCATAATCTTTTACAATTAAATTAGTTTCTTTTTCAACATCCATAAGAATTTCTTTTAATCTTGTTTTTAGTAGAACCCCTTCATTTCCTATCTCTATTATTGTTTTTTTTAATTCTTCAGAAATTTTTTGTATTACTTTTCCTTTTTGAATGGTTTTTATTGCTTGATGAAGACTTATATAATTTCTTATTTCTAATTTATTTAATCTTTCTAAATAGTTTTCAAATAATTCTCTTTGTCTTTCTAAAATCTGTATATTCTCGCTGGATTTTCTTAAAATATCGGAGGTATTTTTTAAAATATGTTTTCTATTTTTATAAAAAATAGTTGTCTCTTTTTTTCTTTCAGAAATAGCAATTACTAAACTTCCTATTTGTTTTGCAGTTCTTTCGGCTGCTTTGTGTCTTGTTCCTGTTTCAGAGGTCTTTATTCTTATGCTAGGGCTTAGTTGAACATTGACAAGATTTATTCTTTTCATATCTTTTGAAAGAATTATAGCACCATCCATTTTACTTAATTCTACTACCTTTTGTGGGCTGAATTTCGCATTTACTCTAAATCCTCCATCAACTATAGGATTTAACTCATCATTTTCAGCAACTATTAAAGCTCCTTTTCCAGCTTTGACTATTCCATCAATTGCAGTTCTAAGGTTAGTTCCTGGAGAAATAAGCCTAAGGATAGAATAAAATTCTTCATCTGGCACTCTATTGTTTGCTTCTTTTTTTTCAATTATTCTTTGTTGAATTTCTTTCTTTTCTGACATTTTTAAATTGGGTTTTTAATTTCTTCTTCTTAATAAATCCTTTGATATTCCTTTTAAGGAAAGACTTTTATCTTCTTTTTTTTACGTTGTTCTTTTTACAGTATTCTTCTATTGGGCATTTACTACAGAGAGGGGAAATAGGTTTGCATATTGTTTTTCCAAATAAGACGAATATAGAATTAAATTCTTTCCAGTACCTTTTGTTTAATATTTTTTCAAGTTCTTTTTCGGTTTGTTCAGGATTCTTTGTTTTTACCCACCCTATTCTATTTGGAATTCTATGGCAATGCGTGTCTATTGGAAGGACTTGTTTTCCATATGCAAATGAAAGCACAATATTTGCAGTTTTTGGGCCAATACCTTTTATTGAAAGAAGTTCCTCTTTATCATTTGGAACTTTTCCTTTGTATTTTTTTAAAATTATATTCGAAACTTCTTTTATTGTTCTCGCCTTTTTTTTATAATGTCCTGATGAAAAAATTAATTTTTCAATTTTTTTGAGAGGGAGTTTTGAAATGCTTTCGGGGGTTTCTGCAATAGCAAAAAGAGAATTTGAGGCTTTTTCGGTGTTGCTGTCCTGCGTACGCAGAGACAGGAGGCAAGAAATTAATATTTTAAATGCATTAGGTTTTTTTCTCATTCTATTTAAAGTAGTTCTTTCCGAATAGTTAAAATGTCTTCCAAGAATTTCCATAATTTTTGATACTTCTTTTTCAATCATTTTTTATTTTCAATTTTTCTAAACTATTCTTTATTCTATTGAAATATATAAAATTATTTTTTTCTAGTATTTCTCCTGCTTTTTTTATAGAATTTTCTCCAAGAAGATAAGTTATCGTTTTTCTTTTGTTACAATTTTTTATTATCTTTTTAACAGTTTCTTCAGGTTCGGACATTCTTTGAGGAGTTAAAACAACTATTAATAAATCATACTTATAATCTTTGTTTATTTTTTTTATTGCTTCTTCATAATTTTTAGCTTCGGCGGTGCCTAAAATATCTAAAGGATTAGATTCTTTTAGAGTTATTAATTTTAAGCCTTTTTTTTCACAATAATCAGCAAGTAATGCTCCTGCTCCTCCAGCATTTGTGAGCAAAATAGTTTTTTCTCCTTTGATAGATATTTCTTTTGCTTTTTGAGGAGAGATTTTAAGTGCCGAACATAAAAATTCTTCTTGAATTATTTCTGCTTGTCTGAATGCTCCTTGATAAACTTTAAATTCTGTAGCAAGACTTCCAGTATGGCTTATTGCTGCTTTTGAACCTTGTTCTGAGCTTCCCGCTTTAATTACTATTATTTGTTTTTTGCATCTTTTGCATAAATCTATAAATTTTTTTCCGCGTTCAAGTCTTTCAATATACAAAATTATTTTTTTTGTTTTTCTATCTTTTTCAAAATAATCTATAAATTCGTTGAAGCTTAAATCTGCCATGTTTCCAAGACTTACAAATCCTGAAAAGCCTATTTTTGAAGAAGCAGAAATATCTGCAGCAAAACTCCATAATGCTCCACTTTGGCTTATGAAAGCAACATCTCCTTTTTTGGCACTTAAATTTGAAAAAGTTAAATCAAGGTTGAGATGAGGATTTGCAATACCAAAACAATTAGGACCTAAAATTCTTATTTGGAATTTTTTGGCTATTTTTTTTATTTTTTCTTCTAATTTAAAATTTCCTTGCTCTGAAAAACCTGCAGATATAATTATAACACTTTTTATTCTTTTTTTGTAACATTTTTTTAATATGCTAGGGATTGTTATAGAAGGAGTAGCAATAATTGCCAAGTTTATTGTCTTTGAAAATTTTTCAACTGAAGGATAACATTTTTTTTCAAAAATAAAATTATAAGCAGGATTTATAGGTATAACATTTCCCTTAAATCTTCTTAATTTATCCATAATTACCCCTCCAACCTTTTTATTATTTTCAGAAGCTCCTATGACAGCAATTGTTTTAGGGTTTAGAAAATCATTAATCATTCTTTTGATTGGAAAAGTATATATAAATAAATTTCCTTTTGATTTTTATGTTTTATTCAGAAAGAAAAGCCGAAGATTTTTTAGAAAAAAAAGGTTTTAATGTTGTTAGACGAGCATTTGTTAAGAATGAGGAAGAATTAGGCCCGATTTTGGATAAATTTAATTTCCCGGTGGTTATGAAAGTTTCTGGAAAGAAGATTGTTCATAAGAATACTTTAGGAGGAATTATAACTGGGATTAAGAATAAAGAGAACGCAAGAGTTTCTTTTTCAAAATTAAAAAAAATTAAGGGGTTTGAAGGAGTAATGTTACAAGAACAGATAAAAGGAAAAGAAGTTTTAATAGGTGTAAAAAAAACAATTGATTTTGGGTATTCTGTATGTTTTGGAACTGGAGGAATTTATACTGAAAAAACAAAAGACATATCTTTTAGAATTTCTCCATTTGATGAATTAGAAGCGGAGAGAATGATTTCAGAAACGGTTATTTCTAAAAAATTAAAAAGAGAAGAAAAAAAAGCAATAAGGATAAATCTTTGTAAAATTTGTAGAGTTTTAGAAAAAAATTCAAATATTCTTGAATTGGATATAAATCCTCTTATTGTTGAGGGTTCACAAGCAGTTGTTGTTGATGCAAGAATTGTCTTTAAATAAGATTAGAATAAACTTTTAAACTTCAAATTGATTTATTTAAAATGAAAATAGCATTTTTATACAATGTTAAGATTATTTCTCCTTCTTTAACTGATGAAAAAGCTCAGATATATGCAGAATTTGATGCGCCTTCTACTATTGAGGGTATAAAAAAGGCAATAGAATCTAACGGACATAAAGTTCATATGGTTGAAGCTGATGAGAATGCTTACTTAAAACTAAAAAAACTAAAAGAAAACAATCAAGTTGATTTGGTTTTTAATATTTCAGAAGGATTTTATGGGGAAGCGAGAGAAGCACAGATTCCAGCAATGTTAGAAATGCTTAAAATTCCTTATACGGGTTCTGGTCCACAGACACTTGCAATAACTTTAGATAAAGCAAGAACAAAAGAAGTTCTTAAATATTATAATGTTCCTTGTTCAGAGTTTCAGGTTTTTTATTCTGAAAAAAATAGTTTAAGAAAAGGTTTGAGATTTCCTTTAATTATAAAACCAATTAGAGAGGGTTCAAGTAAGGGAATAATGGATAATTCTATAGTTAAGAATAAAAAAGATTTAATTAAAAAAGTTAGAGAAGTTACTACAAAATTTAAACAACCAGTTGTAGCAGAAGAATTTCTTGAAGGTAGAGAGTTTACTGTTGGACTGATAAATAAAAAAGGGGCAATAGAAACTCTTCCAATAATAGAAGTTAGGTTTGATGATTTGCCTAAAGGAATGAATAAAATAGATTCTTATGAATCAAAATGGTTTTATGATGATCCTTCAAAGGGCTTAGATCCTCTTGTTTGTCCAGCTAAAATAAATAAGAAGCTTGAAAGAAAAATAATTGAGACTTGTATTAATGCTTTTAAATTTCTTGGTTGTAAGGATATGGCTCGAATGGATTTGAGAATGGATAAAAAAGGGATACCAAAAATTCTTGATGTTAATTCTTTGCCAGGTTTAATTCCAGACCCAAAAGAAAATTCTAGATTTCCAAGAGCAGCAAGAACTGCTGGAATAAAGTATGAAGATTTAATCGGAATGATAATTAATTCTGCAAAGAGAAGATACGGATTGAAATAAGAATATTTTTAAACTTTCTCTGGAATAGTTGAATGTTGTGGTTCCGTAGCTCAGCTTGGTTAAAATGCTACAGCATAAACCAATCTAAACATAAATATTAAATAGTGATTAAATTCTTTCAATTATATTATGGCCTCGTAGCTCAGCTTGGTTAAAATGCTACAGCATAAACCAATCTAAACATAAATATT
>CAZAGO010000002.1:14947-18205 GCA_964485045.1 Candidatus Woesearchaeota archaeon
CAGCGTTTTTTGGAACATAGCTAAAGTTCTAAGAACTTTTGTCTCAAATCCCCTCGAGGCCATAAAGATTTGAACCTTGGTTGTGTTTCAAGAGTTTCAGCGTTTTTTGGAACATAGCTAAAGTTCTAAGAACTTTTGTCTCAAATCCCCTCAATTTTTATCTTTTTAGAATTTAAAAAAAATAAAGTGCCTATTTTTTCAATAGGCACATTTACAATTAAATAAAAATATATTATTCAGAGGGCGGTAGTAATCACCTCTACCTTATCAGCTTTTGGATCTCTTCGATTGCGTTTGCAACCTCGCGTCCTTTTTTGGTTAGTTGTATCACCTTGATTCGTCCTCTTTTCTCAAAAACAACCAACTTTAGCTCTTCTAAAGTTTGCAGTATCTTTACTGCATGGCTATAAGTACAATCTACTTCTTTAGCCAAAATACTACCATATCTCATCCTTGTATTCTTCTTCAAGCAAACCAACATTAAAGCAGGTTTTCTCCTGAAAAAGACATCGAAATTGTCTTTCATCTTGGATATGGATATTTTAATGTATATTATGTGATAGGTATTTACTTATAAATCTTTTGCAAGCATTCTTTTCAAAAAATCATTATGTTTATTAATTTAAATTCTTTTTGAAATCTATGAATGAAAAAGGTAGAAAAACAAAAATTCTTGCAATTGGTGATTTGCATGGAAATACAGGGTTAGCAAAAAAACTTGCCGAAAAAGCAAAAAAAGAGAATGTTGATTTAGTTATTATTGCAGGGGATATAACTCATTTTGAGCGTTCAACAAAAAATTTAATTGGCCCTTTTGTAAAAGAAAAAAAACCAGTTCTTTTAATTCATGGGAATCATGAATCTCATGCTACAGTAGATTTCTTATCTAATCTTTATCCATCAACAAAAAATTTACATGGTTATTCTTTTTCAAAAGGAGATTTAGGAATATTTGGATGTGGTGGAGCAAATTTTGGAGTTTCTCCTATGTCTGAAGAAGGTTTTTTTAAAACATTAAAAAAAGCTCACGAGGGAGTAAAAGATAAAACAAGAAAGATAATGGTTACTCATATGCACTCTTATGGGAGTAAAGCAGAATTTTCTGGTTTTAAAGGAAGTAAAGGAATAAAAAAAGCATTAAGAGAATTTAAACCAGATTTATTTATATCGGGGCATATTCACGAGGCTGAAGGAATAGAAGAAAAAATTGGAAAAACGAGAATAATAAATATTGGAAAGAGAGGAAAAATAATAGAAATTTAATTTTTTTTAATTATATTTTTTTTTAATTAAATTTAAAAACTCCTTTTTCTTATGTTTTTTATGAAGATTGAGGTGAATGTTAAGAAAAATTATTTTGTTCTTCTTTTTAGTATATCAATTATTCTTGTAGGTGTATTAACTATTGGTGCTTTAACTGTTGGAGAGGCTCCTAACCCTGGGCATTTAATTTCAGACATATCTCCTATAAATGGATGTATGACAAATGGATTTTTAAAGTGGAGTGGAACTAATTGGATTTGCGAATTAATTGAGGGAAGTGGATGGATGCCTGGATCGTTCAATACTGAATCTCCAGGTTTGGCTAATCTAGGAGTTGTAAGTCTTGCTCCTTTCAGAGGTGGAACTGATGCTCAAGGGGGTATGTGTGTTCTCTTAGATACAGGACAGGTTAAATGTGCTGGAAGTAATGGTTATGGGCAACTTGGTACAGGAGATTTTGATGCAAAAAATGAATTTCAATTAGTAGTAGATTTAAACAATGTGACTAAATTGGTTAATACTGGAAGATTATCAACATGTGCTATTGTCGGAACAGGAGATGACGCGAAAATTAAGTGTTGGGGATATAATTACTATGGACAGCTAGGTATAGGTAGTTATACTAATGCTAATTATCCTCAATTTGTTATAAAAGAAGATGGTAACGTTTTAACAGGAGTAGTTGACGTTATGGGCATGTATGAAAATTATGCTTTTGAATATGTTTGTGCACTAACCAATGAAGCTACAGGAAATCTTTATTGTTGGGGATATAATGGCTATGGACAGCTAGGTATTGGTTCTACTGAACAAAAAAATAAAGCACAAAAGGTAACCACTTTCAATAGTTTGTCTGTTAAAAATATTTCTACTGGAGGATATGCTTCTGGAGGATTTGCTTGTGCTATCGCGGGGGAGGCTCGTGATTTATACTGTTGGGGATATAATGGCTATGGACAATTAGGTGTTGGCGATGCTGTTTCTAGATCGGTTCCAACAAAGATTAGTCTTATTACAAATGTTCAGAGCGTAGAGGCAGGTCATGATGATTATGGCTCTACTTGTGCAATTGTAGGAGGAAATAATGAAGTTTATTGTTGGGGATATAATGGCTATGGACAGGTTGGTGTAGGCGATACTACTGCTAAATATTCTCCTCAAAAAACAGAGTTAAGTAATATTCGTAAATTGAATTCAATTGGTTCATGGACTTGTTCTACATGGTGTGCTCTCGGGTTTAATGAAGAACTTTATTGTTGGGGATATAATGGCTATGGACAGGTTGGTGTTGGAAGTACAACGAGTAATATATATAGTCCTGTTAAGGTTATGGGAGATGTAGAAGATATTGGAGGATGGGGTTTTAGTTATGATCCTTATTATTCTGTAGGTACTAATTGTGCCATTAAAACTGATGGAAGCGTTTATTGTTGGGGATATAATGGTCATGGTGGAGTTGCACAAGGTTCTACCGGAGCAGGATATTATACTCTTCCTCAAGAAGTTATTGGTTTAGAAGGAAAAGTTATTACTAAAATTGCTTGTGGTGGGCATGGTTATCAAGGAGAGTTTTGTTCAGCTTTATTAAGTGATAAAAGTGTTAAGGTTTGGGGATATAATGCTTATGGACAGTTGGGTACTGGTGATGGTCTAACTAAATATGTTGCAACAAGTCCTAAATAAATATGGAATATCCCTCTCAAGGAATTGCTACTTCCGTTGGCATTTCTAATCTTAAAAAAGATGATTTTTTTTCTAAGTATAAGAAAATAGTTTCTTCTCCTTTATTTGTATGGGTTGTGGGAGGACTTATAATTCTTTCATTTATTTTTGCTTTAATCTTTTTTTATTTACAAAACAATTCTTCAAGTGGAGAAATTTTGTATGAAGATGGTGTTTTTATTGGGGATTTGAATAAATCTAAGAACCCAAATTATAAACCTAATTATGTTCCAGAATCTCCTCCTCAAGATTTAGTTATGCCTGATGCTCCAC
>CAZAGO010000002.1:18305-24501 GCA_964485045.1 Candidatus Woesearchaeota archaeon
TGAAGAATACAATAATTCTAATAATCCAGGGTATGATCCTAATTATGTTCCAGAATCTCCTCCTCAAGATTTAGTTATGCCTGATGCTCCACAAGTGAATAATTCTACAAGCGAAGAGCCTGAAGAATACAATAATTCTAATAATCCAGGGTATGATCCTAATTATGTTCCAGAACCTCCACTAATTCCTTGATTTAATTTTTTTTAATTAAATTTAATAAGTCTATTTTTCGTTATCTTTAAATACCCTTAATTTCTTCTCACGAAATGGTCTATAATGTAAAAACTCTTGAAGAATTAAAAAAAGATTATTCTGTTTTTCAAAGAAAATATTCTTTGCCTCTTTTTGAAGAAATGAATATAGAATTTGGAATAGAAGATTTAACTGAAAAAGAAACAGATTTTTTATTAAGAGAAATAAGAAAAATAATAATGGGAAAGATGGCCTTTTTTTCTAAATTTATAGAGGTTATTTTAAATCCTTCTGAGGGAGGTTCTCTTTTTGTTTTTTCAATGGTTAAATCTTTAAAACAGGAAGATAGAAAAGTTCTTTCAGAATTATATGAACAGATTTCTAAAATTCATTTAGAGTCTATAAAGAGAGATATTGTATATTTGGAAAAAGGAGAGGCAGAATTTATAGAGAAAGCATTTTTCTTTTGGAAGGATTCTAAAATAATTCTTATGGATATTATGGATAAGATAGAAGAAAATATTGATAAAAAATCTGGAAAGAATGATAAGAGCTATTTTAGATAATTTTTTCAAATACTTCTTCAAGACTTATTTCAAATATTGAAACAGGCATTTTAATTTTCCATTTTCTTAGTATTTTTGGATGAACTTCTCCTAAAAAACCTATTTCTTTATTATTGAAAATAATTTCTGCAGTTCTTCCATCTATAAAATGTTCTGGAATACGCTCAGCTTCTCTTAATTCAATCTTTAGTGAGAGCATCCTAAAGATGTATTCTAATATTTGTTTTAATTCCGTAAAATTCCCTGAAGAAATTGCAACAGCCATTTTTTCTTCTTCAATAATATTTTCTCCCAATTCAAATATTTTTCCTGTTTCAAATATGCGTTGAGGATAAAGTGAATCAACGTTTTCTGCTAAATTTTTAAGAAGATAGTGTGATAAATCTTTTCTTAAGATATTATAATTTGTTTTTGAACTCTCAATCTCTATAAACCCTCTTTCTTGTTTTTCTCCAATACCCATATTTGTGAATTGCTCTTTTTTTGTAGTTAAATGATAGTTTGAAACTTCAATCATATTTAATCCAGAGAGTATTTCAGAAATTTTTCTTTTTATAATTTCTTTTTTATTTTCTTCTCCTATCGTTGAAATCTGAGGAATTTCTGGTTTTAGATTTTCATAGCCATATCCTATTGCAATATCTTCTATTAAATCTACTTCATGTAAAATATCTGTCCTCCATGCAGCAACTTCTACTTTTCCTTTTGAATAGTTATGCCCCATTTTTTCAAGAAATTCTTTTACTTGTTTTTCGTTTAAATTTAATCCAATTAATTTATTTGTATTTTCTATAGATAAATTCATTTTTTCAGGAGTTAGGTCTGGGGTTATTTCTTTTTTTGTTCCTCTTATTTCCATAGGGTATATCTTTCCACCCATATCCGAAAGAGTAGTTACTAATATATTGAGACATTTTTTTAATATACTATAATCAAATCCCGAGCATTCAATAAAAACGTCTGTAGTATTTTCTGTTATTTTTCCAGTCATTTGAGAATTTATTATTGGAGGCATGCTTAAAATTTGCCCTTTTGAATCTATAAATATAGGAAATTTTGCTTTTCCTGCAAGGAGATGGGCATATTCTCTTCCAGTAGGATTTCTTTGCAATATTTCAAGTCCAGACATTTCTCTCTCTGTTTCTAGGGGAATAAATTTTATTTTATCTGGTTCCATTGCTTTGAAAGTTATTGGTGGAGAAATTTTTTCAAGAGGATATATTCCTATTGCAAGTTTCTTTCTCTTTCTTCCAATCGTAAAATGAAGTTTTTCTTGAATTTCTATTATTTCTTTAATTTTTTCATTGTCAAAATTTAATCCTTTTACAATTGCACATGCAGTGTATGGACGTATTTCTTTTACAGAAGGATCAATTATTACTACAAAATCTTTTTCTATTTTGTTTATCTTGTATTCTTTTAATCCCTTATTTTTTCCTAAAAAACATAAGAAAGCTCTTTTGAAACCTTGATATGATAGCAAATCAGGACGATTAGGAGAAACTTCTATTTCTATTTCTTCTCCTCCTATACTTTCCAATGCTGTTCCAAACATTGAAATTTTATTTTGCATTTTTTCATCTAATTTACCTATTTCTTTTTCAAATATTTTTTTATTGAATTTTACGTTAGCCATTGAAAACAACCCCCTGGTTTTTTTCTATTTTCCTCAAATCTCTGAAGGGCAACTTTTTAATTTCCTCCGATGAAGTTGCATATTCAACTCCAAGATTTTTTTCTATTTTCCACTTATCACTGAATGACAATTTTTTAAATTGCCTCTGATGAAAATTGCATACTATTTTAATCATTTTATCAGGAATTTTAATTTTCTTAATTGAGTTATATCATTTTTGTATAATTCTCTCAAATCTTTTATTTCAAAAATGTTCATTATCATTCTATCAAATCCTGGTCCCCAAGCTAATACTGGAATTGGTTTTCCTAATAAGGGTTCTGTTACTTCTGGGCGAAATATTCCTGCCCCTCCCACTTCAAGCCATATTTTTTTTTCAGGATGCCAAGCATCTATTTCAAGAGAGGGTTCTGTGTAAGGAAAAAAAGAAGGTCTAAATCTTATTTTTTTAAAACCCATTTTTTCATAAAATTGTTTGAGGTATCCTAAAAGATTTCTTAAATTTGCATTTTCGTCAATAACAATTCCTTCTGTTTGATTAAATTCAAATCCATGGCTCCAATCAATTGTCTCGTTTCTGAAGCACTTTCCTATTGCAAAAAATTTTGCAGGTAAATCTTGAGAGTTTAATCTTGAAAGAGTTTGAGAGGATAAACAAGTAGTATGTGTTCTTAGCAACATTTTTTTTGAAATATCTTCATTCCATTTATATTGCCATCCTTTACTTCCAGCGGTTCCTGTTTCGTGGCTCTTTTTTACTTTTTCTACTATTTTTTTATCTGGAAGTATTGAAGAGAAATTTATAAAAAAAGTATCTTGCATATCTCTTACTGGATGGTCTTGTGCAGTAAATAATGCATCGAAATTCCAGAATGAATTTACAATCATTTTACCATCCATCTCTTTAAAACCCATTTCTGTCCAAACTTTTCTTGCATAATCCATAGATTGATTTACAAAATGTCTTTTTCCTCCATTTATCTCTGGAACAGGAGATAACACATCGTATCTTCTGAATTTTTTTCCTTTCCAAAGAGAGTCTCTTTCTAGAATTTTAGGTGTAATAGCTTCTATCATATTTTGTTCTTTAATCTCGTAAGTAGACAATTTTTTACCAATTTCAGTGAGTTCTATTTTAACTTCTTTCTTCTCTTTTATTATCAGAATATCCTTTCTTCTTTCAAGAGAGTTTAGAGCATATTTTTGTTCAGGGGTTAAAGAATCATAATTTAAAGGTAAGAGTTCTAAAAATTTTTCTTCTATAAATTTTTTTGAAATTTCTTCTTTTGAAGCATTTAATATTATCTTTTCATTTTTTAGTTCTATTAGAGCTTTTTTCTTCAATGCTCCTATAGAAGCTCTAAATTCTTCTTCCGAAAGTTCACTTTGTTTTTGAGCTTCTTGCAAGGAAAGAATTCTTTTTTCATTTAAAATGTTTATAAGTCTTCTTTCTGGAAGCCCTTTTTTTCTATATAGTGCTCCATTATTTCCAACTTCTACTCTTTTTCCTTTTTCGTAAGAAATCTTGATTATTCCTTTGTTTTCTAAATAATCTAGTGCTCTTAAAACAGAAGTTTTGTCTAATTTAGATTTTTTGCTTATTTCTTCTACATCTTTTTCTCTTATGTATGGAATTACTTTTCTTTCGTTTTGGTTTAAGGATTCGATTATTTTTTCCATCTTTTTATATATTTTTTTTAATTAAAAAGGTTTTCTAAATGTTTTTTGTCATCCATGTAGGCATACCGAGAGTTAAACACAAAGAGATAAATAACATTTTTCTTCTTTTTTCTATTATTGGAGGGATAATTTTTATTTGTAATTTTTTTTTCCTGCATAAAGAGATATTCTGTATAATTCTTGCCAAAATTTTTGACTTTTGATCTTTGTTTTCTTTTAAAATTCCTTGAAGATTTATTCCTATTTCTATCTTGTTTTTTTTTGCAATATTTGCTAGTATTTCATTAAGTCCAGAATTTCTTTGTTTGGAAAAATCTTTTCTTTTCTCAAGAGGGATAAGAAGTATATCTATTTTTGCTTTTTCTATAACTTGTCTTGCATAATCATCGTTTTCGCTTGAAAAAATTATTGTTTTTTTTAAATTTTCTTTCCTTATTTTTTCTATTTCTATTTTTAATTTATTAAAATTTTTTTCATTTAATATTTTATATTCTTCCATTTTTATATACAGAAACTTAATCTTTATAAACTTTAAATCCTCTTTTTGAAGAATGAAAAGAGGAAAAGTTTTAAATTTTGTTTCTTTAATTGAAAATAAAAAGGGTCTAGCTCCACTCTTGATATCCGTCTTGCTTGTTTCACTTGCAGTTGTAGCAGTTGGAATAGTTTGGGTTATTCTTTCAGGGGTGCTTAAATCTTCTCAAGAAGAAGTAGATTTTGGGCAATCAAAGATAAGTTTGAAATTAAGAACAGTTCATATTGAGAGCAATCTAATTTCTGTTAAGATAAACAGGCTAAATGGTCTAGGGGAAATGGATGGTATTCGATTTATATTTTCTGATGGAAAAAGTAGTGAGTTTATTGAAAATCTTACTGTGATGGAAGAATTAGAAGAAAAAACTTTTTATATGTCTCTTACTAAGCTGAATTCTAGAGATTTGCAAACAGTTTCAATTGCTCCTCTTTTGACGCTTCCTTCTGGAAATCAAAGAATTGGGAATATTTTAGATACTTATAAAATTTCTTCTTCAAATTATAATCAAAGTTTTTATGATCAACAAAGTTGTTCTAGTGCTGAAAATTGTTCTCCTACGGGATATCCAGAAATTTCTGGGTCTTCAGTATGTAATTTAACTACTGGAAATATAGAGACGCTTTGGACGGTTTATAGCTGTGTTTCTTCAATCTGTTATGAAGAAGATGTTTTTAGAGTTTCTCAAATTTGTCCAGAGGGAGGGTGTTATGAAAATGCAACTTGTGTTTCAATTCCTTGTGCTCAAGCATCCAATTGCGGTTCTGATGGTTTTCAGGGACTTCCTTTTTGTGATCCTCTATCAGGAGATCTTTATCAGAATTATGTAAATTATTTTTGTATTTTTGGTTTTTGCCAGAATGGAGTAAGTCAGTCGTTAATTCAAGAGTGTGATGATTGGGGTTGTTTTGATGGTGAAAATGGAGGGGAATGTAGTCCTGGACCAGATTGTATTGTTGATTCTGATTGTGGTGAAGATTTTTTTGTTGAAGGTTCGCAAATGTGTGAAGGAAATGAAGTTTGGGGATATTGGAGAGATAATTATTGTTCTGACGATAATACATGTAGTAATAATGTAACAGTTAAACCTAAGGAAGGGGGGAACTGTTCTGCTATGGAAGGTGACTGGGTTTGTGTTATGGGTGCTTGTTTTGAAAGAATTGAATGTACTGAAGATAGTCATTGTAATCCAGAAGGAACATGTGGAAAAAGGTGTGTTGATCAAAAATGTGTTGTTGAAGAGTTTGTTAATTGGGGTTTTGTTAATTCTATATGGCCTCCTGATATGGGGGAGTATTTTGATAGTAGTAGTCTCCCTACGGAAGATGAAATATATCCTAATCATTTTGTAAGATTTACTTCTGGAAATGAACAAAGATGTTTGAGGGTTAGAGAATACGTTTATCCTACTCCTCCAGGTGAAAATAGTTATATTCGGTTCGATGTAAAATCCACGGGAATTGCTCCCGGAGATAGATACGAGGTTTGGTTAACACAATTTAATTGTGAATGTACTACTCCTTCTTAATTTTTAATAATAGTTCCTCTGAACTTTTATGAAATAAAATTCACAACCAACTAATTGCTTA
>CAZAGO010000002.1:24601-27089 GCA_964485045.1 Candidatus Woesearchaeota archaeon
TGGTGGTTCCTCTGAACTTTTATGAAATAAAATTCACAACCAACTAATTGCTTATGGTGGTTCCTCTGAACTTTTATGAAATAAAATTCACAACCAACTAATTGCTTATAATGGTTCCTCTGAAATTTTTTCCCTTTAATAAAAATTCCAAATTGGTTAGGTTTTTTCCAAGAATATATGTCGTTATTTTATGTTTCATTATCGTTTTTGCTGCAGTTTGGTCTAGTACAAAATGTTGTCCTGGAGAAAATTTTTTTCTTGTGGCCATTGTGTGAAAATCTTTCCAGTTTATTCTTGGAATAAATTTAGCATCTTTATGTTCAAGAGGATTTTTATTATATAATCCTTCTATATTGGTGAGATTTATGAACTCTGTTTTGAAATGCATAGCAATCGCAGCAGAAGTAGAGTCAGAAGTTTGATTTGGTTTATATTCAAGAGCTCCGCAAAAAAGTACATCTTCTTCTCTTAGATATTTTTCTAAAGTTTCTAAAGTGTGGGGGATTCCCATTTTAGGATTTTTCTTAAAAAAATAATTCATAAATCTTGCATTCATTCTTGTAGCAGATATTCCAGCAAAACTTTGAAGAAGAGTTTTTGCATTTTCTTTTTTCAGTATTCCGATATACTTTCTTGCAATACTTCCCCCTCCACAAACAATTATAAATTTATATTTTTTTGTATTTTTTAAAATAATTTTTTTGAATTTTTTAAGAAACAAATAATCTATTTCATTAGGAATTATAAGACTTCCTCCTAGACTTATTACAATAACTTTTTTTTCCATATTCTTTTTTAGACATATTCTTTTAAAAATTGTTTCTTTTTTAAAAATAATAAGATTACTCTTTTCTAATTATTTTGTTACTTAATAGGGGTTACTAATAGAAAGATTTATAAATTTCTTTATTTAGAGATTTTATGGATAAAATTGAAAAAATACCTAGTGGTTGGAAGGTTTTGAATGAAGAAAATACTTTTAAATTATTAGATGATAGAGGGAATCCTAAATCTTCTATCGTTTATAATATGGATAAGGATAAATTTGGAAATAATTTTTTAGAAATAATTTCTGTAGCCTCTGGAAAAGAACAAGGAAGAGGATATTATTCGGTTCTTTATGATGGATTAGAGTCTTTTGCAAAGTCTCAAAAGATTTCTTATCTTTCTGGATTTATTCATCCCGAAAATTTTCGTTCAAGAGAAGTTCATAAACATCTTGGATTTTTGGAAAAAGAACAAGTAAGTTATCTAAATGGAAGAGAGAGGAGAATTCGTTTTGAAAAGTTTTTATCTATTTAATCGTAAATAATTCACTATCTTTTACATCAAATATTTCTAATCTTGCTCCTGAATCTATCCATCCATGAGCATAATTTATTGCTGCAAAAGAGTTTACAAAATCTTCCTTTTTTTTGAAGTATTTTGCATCACTAAGATAGTTTGAAACCATTTCTATTATTTCTTTTGCTTCTTTTTCTTTCCCTTTTATAACTGATTTTTTTACAATGCTCAGTGCTTTTTCAGTTTTTAAAAAATAATCATTCAATTTTTCTTTTGTAATTGTATTTTCCATTTTGTTTTTAAATTTCTTTTACTTTAAAATCTTTGTAAATGTAAACAACAAACTTTAAATATTATATTTAGTTCTTTTTTTTGTAAGGAAAAAGGGAAAAATGAATAAATTATTAGCATTAATGGTCTCCGTTCTGGCAGTTTTTTTAATTACCGGAATATTTGCATTTGTTTCTGGAGCAGATGATTTAGAGTTAGCAGAGTCTGAAGAGTTTTCTAAGCAAATTTCCGAAATAATTAATTCTTCTGATTCAAACCTTTCTTCGAGTGTCTCTACTTATGTTAAAGAATTTGTTTCTAAAAAAGGAATAGATCCAAAAAAAGTTTCAAAAGTTTCTAAGGTTTCATTTGATGAGTTGCCAAAAGAAGTAAATATAGAAAACGTTAATGATAATAATCTTGCAATTTATGAGGTTAACTATAATGAGACATCTGACGAAGAAAGAAAAATGTTCGTTATAACTTATTCAGTAGACAAATTAAGATCACAAGGAGATCTAATCGTTTCTTCAGATAAAAGAATGTTCTTGAATTTCGGATTGAATAGCGAGGTAGAAGCCTCTCAATTTTTAAATACTGCTTCAGGAGTTGAAGCAAGTTTGGAGAAAGGGTATATTATGATGAGAGAAGGAAGTATAACAGGAATTTCAACTGTACTTGAAGTTACTCAAAGTTTGGAAAATGGAAGAGTGGAAATAATTGTGTATAAGAATGGAGAGCCTATAGGATTTGGAAATACTGTGCTTTCTAATGAATTAGGAATAAAGAAAGATTACGATGTTCAATCAAATGGAGTTGTTGGTTTTGAGCAAGGCGATATAATTTCAGCTTATGTTAAAGTTGATGGTTCAGTAAAGGATGTCATAACTTTAGTTGAAATAACTACATTAAATTAAAATGGAAAAAAATCTGA
>CAZAGO010000002.1:27189-47597 GCA_964485045.1 Candidatus Woesearchaeota archaeon
AAATAAATCAAAATGAAGTCAACATCTTTTTCAAGTTCAAATGAAAAATCTGAAAATAAATCAAAATGAAGTCAACATCTTTTTCAAGTTCAAATGAAAAATCTGAAAGGAGGAAGAACAATGAGAGACGAAAGTGATAGGACGAAGTGGATTATTACTGCACTTGTAGTTTTAGTGGTAATCCTTTTAGGAGTTGTTTCTTATGCTTTGTTTATTAAGCCTGCTTACCAGGAATATCTTTTTGAAAAACAACAAGAAGCATACAATTTAGGATTAACTGACGCTCAGACTGCAATTTTATCAGGTATACAACAGAGCCTTAGCACAATGGGATATGTCCAAATAACTTTAGGAGAAGATCAAGAAATATTTTTGATGCCTTTCGATCCTAACAGTTTAAATCAACAAGCTCCTGCCCAATAGAAATTTATTGGAATAATTAGTTTTTTGTTTTTTTGTTTTTTATTTTTGTTGGAAAGTTTTATATATACTTTCTTCTTTTCTTTTCAAAAGAGTTAGTTTTAGTTACTTACATTAAATGGCTTATAAAAAGTACATAAAAAAAGACGGGAAGATTTATGGGCCTTATCTTTATCATAGTAGAAGAGTAGATGATAAAGTTATATCTGAGTATTATGGGCATGAAAAAAAAAGGAATTATAAAAATATTTTTCTTTCAATTGCTTTTATATTAGGAATACTTTTTGTTATTTATGGCTTCTCTTATATTCAACCTTATTTTTCCGGAAAGGCAATTTTTAACATTGATGCAGATTATGAGGAGGGAAAACCTTTAGAAGGAGTTTTAAAAATCTCTTTAAGACAAGGAGAAATGCTTCCTTCTTCATCTAAAGTAGTTTTTGATAATAATGGTTTTTTTCAAGAGTATTCTTTGAAAGAACTAGTTTCTGAAGAAAATGTTGAAGGAGATTTTTATGTTCAAGGGAAAGAAATTATAGGTATGGGGGAGGGTTATGGGCTTGCTGGTGAAAAAGAAGTGTATCCTCTTGTTTATTTTGAACTGGATTTTTTTTCTTCTAACGGTTCTAATAATTCTGAAGAAGATTTTTCATTTGAAGAACCAAGAACGGAAGAGGAGTTAACAGAAGAAAATTCAACAGAAGAGATAATTATAGATAACTCAACAGAAGAATCACCTATTGAAGAAGTAATAATAGAAGAAAATTCAACAGAAGAGATAACTGATTCTTCTTCAGAAAAAGAAGAAAAGAAAGAAAAGGAAGAAAAAGATAAAACTTCTTCGGATTCTTCAAATGAATCTGATGAGCTTTCAGAAGTTTCCTTTACTGGAAGTGTTATCTCTTCTTTTTTTAGGGGAATTTCAAATCTATTTTTAGGAATTACTGGTACTGGAAGGGTTGCTATAAGCTTTGAAAAAAGCATGGAGGGAAATGCTTCTTATGAGGTTCCATTTATACATTCTCTTAATGATCTGGAAAGTGTAGAACTTAAGAAAAATTCAGTGTATATTATAAATTCTGAAGGTGAAAAACAAAGAATGGAGGATTCTCTTATTTCTTTAAATACAGTCAATGGCAGGGTTATTGTTAGTACAGATTATTCTGAAAAAATTAGTGGTTTTGGAGAAGAGTATTTAGGGGAGGAAGAAAAAACTTTGTCAATAGATTTGTCTCCTTTGAATATGAGTTTTGAAAAGGGTAATTTATCTATTTATCTTGTTTATGAAGAAGAAGAGGTTATTTCATTAGCAACACTTTTAGAGGAAGGAAAGATTGTAACAAATGAGACTCTTCAAGAAATTCCTGCTTTAAATGTTACTAATCAGACCTTTTTACAAACGTTAAAATTTGTATCTTCTGGAGAATTAAGCGAAGAAGAAAAAGTAATTCTTTTAAATCATTTTGGAAATCTTTCCGTGTCTACTACTAAATCCGAAATATTTAATGGGAGATTGATAAGAAATTATCAGTTGGGAGATTACGAAATAAAACATTCTTATGATTATAATGGAGAGATAGATTCTTTATTAGAAGAACAAATGCAAGAGGATTTAATGAAGTGGTTAAGAGATATAATAAATAATATTTCTAAAAATGAATCTTCTTCAACAGAATTGAGTGGGCTTTTAGGAAATTTTAGTTTAATTAATGAAGTGGAAAATTTCTCTGAATCTATAGCAGAATGATTTTTTTATAATTTTTATCTATTCATTATAAATTTTGGTCTATTCTGAGAAATCATTTTTCTTATTATAAATTTAGAACCTATTGATTCAGAATATATTGCGGAGACTATGAATTTTCCATAAGCTACCTTAAATAATCCTTCTTGAAGTGGGATTTTTGTTTCTTTTGAAAACTTTTTTATTATCTCTTCTATTTCTTCTTTAGTCAAAGAAATGTTTGTTTCTTTGGCCCCGTGGATTCCACTAATAATAATGTTTTGTTCTGGTCCGTTACATTCTATAGTTCTTATTACTGGGTCTTGAATGAAATTGTTTATTTTTCCTAAATCTATTTCTCCAGGCATAGGGACTGGGTTAAGGTTTTGTATTTTTCCTGAAAACAAATGTTCTTGAATAAAAGATTTACTTCTGGAAGGAGCGTTTCTCTTTACTATCCCTTTTTGAGAAAGAACCATAAAAGGGCTTCCTTCTCTTTCAGGCCCTTTTTTTATAGAAGAGAAATATTCTTCTTTTTCCTTTATTTTTTCTTTTACATATCTTTTTATTTCTTTCTTATCTTTTATTACTTGATTCTTTTTTTCTTTAAGTTCTTCGTTGATTAGGTTTATTTCTTTTTCTTCTTGTTGTTTAACCATATAAACTAATTTCTGCATCTCAATATCTATAGAATTTCTAATTAATTGTTTAGTAAATTCTAATAAAAAGAATTCTTTAAATTCTTCAGAAGTTTTGTAAAACATTTCTTTACTCCGGAAGAGATTTGAATTTAGGAGGTAATTGTGGGGGTTCTGATGAAGTTGTCTCTTCTTCTGCAGAGGAAATTGATCTTTGATATTTTTCTAGTGGTTGATAATTTCCTGAAGGAATAGGGGGATTTCTTGTAGGAATTAAATTTAGAGGTTTTCTTTGGATTGGAGTTGGGACCGGATTTTGAATAGGCCTCATACTTGGAATTTGGTTTTGAATAGGTCTTGTTCTTATTACTTCTTTTTCTTCTTCTTCTTTTGTTTCTTGGATATTTTTTGAAGGAGAAATTTCATCATGAAGAAGTATAAGTCCTTTAGCAATTGTTTTATTTTGTTCTAATAACATATCAAATTTTTCAACCATTTTTTTTACATCTTTATTCTCTTTTTCAGTATTAAATTCTTTTTCAGCAAGAGCCTTAGCAGAAATTTCGAAGAGGTTAAGCATTTTTGATATTTGTGTTCCAAGAGAATCGAATTTTTCTGAAAGATGAGTCATAACTCTTTGAAGAGCTACAAAATTTTCTATTAAAATTTTTTCAGTTCTAGCATCTTCTTCAGTTAAAGAATGTATACGCATTGGAACTCTAATGGTGCGAGGAGACTTTCTTTTCTTTTTTTTAGAACCAGTTCTCTTCTTTTCTGTCATTCTTTTCTAAGGGTATTTTTATTTATAAAGCTTTTTAGAATTTGAATTTTTTCTTATTAATCACTTTTAGGTTGATATTTTCTTGGTTCTTCATCTGTTCCTTGAACCATTCTTTTTTCTATTTCTTCTATATATTCTGCAATTTCTTTTGCAGAATCTGCATTTACGCTTATGCTATCTATTCCATTTTCAACTAAGAATTTTACCATATCTTTTTTACTTCCGGCTTGTCCACAAATGCTTGATTCTACTCCTTCTCTTTTGCATACTCTTATAACGTATGCTATTTGATGAAGAATTGCAGGATGCATTTCATTATAAATATCCTGGACTTGCTCATTTCCTCTATCTACTGCAAGCATATATTGAGTTAAATCATTTGTTCCAAAAGAAATAAATTTAATTCCTTCTTCGCATAATTCTTTTATTATTTGCACTGCAGCGGGAGTTTCAATCATAACTCCAAGTTTTGCTTTATGAAACTCTAAAGAATCTATTATTTTTTTAGTTTCTCTTACCTCTTTAGTAGAAATTACTTGCGGAAGCATAATTCCTATTTTCTTTCCGTTTTCAGAAATTCTTTTTAGCGCTCTTATTTCTGCTGTTAGTATTTCTGGATATTTGAGTCCAAATCTTATTCCATGCATTCCCAACATAGGGTTTGCTTCTATTTCTTTAGACGCTCCTTCTAAATTTCTAAATTCATCACTTCTTATATCTGAAGTTCTTACCCACATTTCTTCAAAATGTTTAGATATTTCGTTAAGTCCTCTGTAAATTAATTCTTCATAATCTTCTATTTTATTTTTTTCTAAAAAATAATTTGGGTGTTTTCCTCCTTCAGATATTATTCCTTCTATTCTTGTCAATCCCACTTGTTTTATTCCTGTTTTTGCAGATCTTTCTGCAAAAGTTGGCAAGTCAACCATCACCTTTATTTTTGTTTTAGTCTTTGATTCAATAGGGCTTATTTCTTGTTTAATTGTTTCAGAAGTTTTTCCTTCGTATACTTTTCCATTAAATCCATCGACTGTAACTATCTCTCCTTCTTTTAATAATTCTGTTGCTTTTTGTGTTCCAACTACACATGGAATTCCCATTTCTCTTGAAACTATTGCTGCATGAGCTGTCAAACCTCCTTCATCCGTAATTATTGCATTAGACTTTTGCATGGTAATAACCATATCTGGATTAGTCATTTTTGTAACTAAGATATCTCCTTTTTCTATTTTTGATAGATCTTTCAAATCTTTGATTATTTTTACTAATCCGAATGCAATTCCTGGAGATGCTGCAAGTCCTTTTAGAATTTCTTTTCCTTCTATTTTTTTTTCTTCGCC
The DNA here is from genome assembly GCA_964485045.1 of Candidatus Woesearchaeota archaeon. Classification (GTDB taxonomy): domain Archaea; phylum Nanobdellota; class Nanobdellia; order Pacearchaeales; family GW2011-AR1; genus CAZAGO01. Next base: position 32,092 of record CAZAGO010000002.1, read on the forward strand.
TTTTATTACTCTTCCTTCTATTGTCGTTATAGGTCTTGTTTGTACAATATATATCTCCCCTTTCTCTATAGCAAATTCTAAATCTTGGGGTTTTCCATAGTGCTTTTCTATCTTTAGGGCTAAATCAGCAAGCATTTTTATTTCGTATTCTTTTAAAACTTGAGAAGAAGATTTTTCTGGGCTTAATTTTATTGTTGTTTCTTTACCGATTGAATCACGAGTTATTGCTATCTTTTTTTCAGAAATATCTTTTTGTAATACTTTTAAATCTGGAGAAACAATATATTTATCTGGAGTGATGGTTCCAAGAACTATTCCTTCTCCTAATCCAAAGACTGCTTCTATTATTATGTTATCATTATCTTTGTAAGAAGGATCTTTTGAGAAGATAACTCCAGATTTGTCAGAATTAATCATTCTTTGAACTACAACTGCAAGACTTACATCGCCAAATCCTTTTTTATTTCTATAATAAACTGCTCTTGCTGTAAAAAGAGATGCAAAACATTCTTTGATACTCTGGATTAAATTTTTTTCTCCTTTTATATCTAAAAAAGATTCTTGTTGTCCAGCAAAACTTGCTTCTGCTAAGTCTTCTGCTGTAGCAGAACTTCTTACTGCTACAAAGCTAGAGTCTGTTTCGGATTTTATTGAGTTTCTTACTGCAACAGATGTTGGTTCTGAATTTTTTTTCAGTATTTCAGAAACAATATCTGATTCCGAGTCTACATTATTTATATTAAGTGCATCGTATGCTTCAAGTATTTCTTCTTCTAAATCTTTAGGAATTTCTGCATTTAATATTGCTTCTCTTATTTTTTTTGCAGTTTCTTCTAATTGTTTAGTATCTTCGTGGTTTATGCTTTCTATAGATTTTTTTATAAAATCATTTAATCTGGATTTTTCTATAAAGTAATCATATGCTTGAGCAGTAACGACAAACCCTGGAGGGACTGGAATTCCTAGATTGAATATTTCTGAAAGATTTGCTCCTTTTCCTCCAACTATTTTTCCAGAATTTTTATTTAATTCTGAAAACCATTTTACAAAATCCGAACTATTTTTTATCTCTTTTTTTATCACCATTTTTAAAGAAATGAAATACAGTTAATAAATATTTTGTACGAAACATTTTAGGTTAAGAAGTATAATTTTTGTTTTCTTATTTCTTGTATTTAAGTTCCTTTATAGTATAATATGTCCTTCGCTCAGAAGAACGTCTTTCTAATTTAGAATTGGAGTGTATTTTTTCTTTTAATTTTTCTCCTATTTTTAGAAGAAGGTTCCTCTTTAACCACTATTCTTTTTTAATGAGTTTTTTATTTATAAAATTTATTGGAAGAAACATAGAGGTTTCATCTAGATATATCTCATATTTTTTTCCATATAGCTTTAACATTTCTTTTTCTTCATATTTTGCAAGTCTATAGTACATTATAATTAATATAGGGAACATAATCAATGTTATAATTGTTGGCCAACGAATAATCCATCCAGATAGAATAAGCATTAATCCCAAATATTGAGGATGTCTTATATATCTATATAAGCCTGTACTTGCAAAATTTTGAGAATTATGGGCCTTGTATATTTTTGCCCAACTAATAAGTATAATTCCCATTCCAATTACGGTCATCCAAGCTCCTATTATTTTTGAATGAAAAGTATAAAATAAAATATTTCTTATTTGATCCATGGAACTTAGACCGAGGATTTGAGTGTTATCTAAAGAAGAAGCCATAAAAAAGAAAAATAAAGGAAATCCAAACATTTCTGCAAATAGAGCTAAGATAAACGCCGCAAAAACGGTTTTAGATTCCCATCTAATTTTGGTCTTGTAGGGTATAAAAATTAGAAATAATAAAAAAATTATTATATTTATTAAAAAACATGCCCCTGCTCCGAAGTTTTGGTAAATAAACAGCATTGGTTGAGCATAAGAAGGATCGTCAATAAAAAATCTTGTCCAATAAAATAAGATAAACATTAATATTAAAGATATTCCTAAAATGTAAAAAATTAACTCTTTTATTTTCATAATTTTTAGCTCTTTAAAGGTTAAATTGATAATAAGATATTTAAATTTTTCTTTTCTTTGTAAATTTTTTAGATACTTTTTTAAAGTTAATTCTCAATTTATTCTTAGAATGAGGAAAAAATTATTTTTTGGATTATTTTTGTTAGTATTTATTTTGATCTTAGCTTTCTTTATTTTTAAATCAATTTCAGAAGAATCTCTGAATTGTGAAGATTGTAATGTGTTGATAATTGCATTTGATGCAGAACAAGCAAGACATGTCCATTCTATAGGTTATGAAAAAGCGACTACACCTATTCAAGATTCTATTGCTGAAAATGGTTTTTTATTTGCAAATACAATTTCTCAGGCTTCGTGGACTATTCCTTCTTTTATGTCTTTTTTCACATCAATGTATCCTTCAGAGCATAAGCTAACAAATAAGTTTTTAGAGTTTTCAGAAGGTAAAAAAATTATTTCTAATTTTAAAGAAATTTCTCCAAATAAAACCACTTTAGCAGAAGTTTTTAAAAACAATGGATATAAGACTGCAGGATTTACGGGAGATGCGGGTGTAGGTGCTCAGTTTGGATATGATAAAGGATTTGATATTTATGTTGATAGTAAAATGCCTTTTGGGGGATTTGAAACATCTATTCCTCCTGCTTTAGAATGGATTAAAGAAAATAAAAATGAAAAATTTTTTCTTTTTTTACACAGTTATGGAATACATGGGCAATATGATATTCCTGAAGGATATACTAAAGAATTTTTAGATTTTAATTATACTGGTAATTTAAAAGGAGGGAAGGAGGAACAAGCGAGATTAAGAGAAGAAGGGTTAGCTAAAGGAAAATTAAATTTAACTGAGGAAGATTACAAATTTTGGAGAGCAATTTATGATGAAAAGATAAGTTATAGTGATGAAAAAGTTGGAGAGTTTTTACAAGAATTTAATAAATTAGGTTTGGAAGAAAATACCATTATAGTTATTTTATCGGATCATGGTACTGAATTAGGGGAGCATAATAGATTTGATCATGGAGCAACTCTTTATGATGAATTAATTCATGTTCCTTTAATAATAAAGTTCCCGAATAATAAGTTTAGCAAAAAAATAGATATTCAAGTTAGAGCGATTGATTTAATGCCTACTTTAATAGAAGTTTTAAACTTAGAAATAAATGAAAATATTGAATCTCAAATGAGGGGAGAGAGTTTAATTCCTATTATGCAAGGAAAAGAAAAGAGTGGAAGAGATGCTTTTTCTGAGACAGATTATAGAGATTATACTCATAAAAAAAGTTTGAGGACTAATGATGGATGGAAGTTTATTTATACCTTTGAAACCGATGAGAAAGAGTTATATAATCTTAAAGTGGATCCAAAAGAAAGAATAAATTTAATTGAACAAGAGAAGAAAATTGCTTATGAACTTGAACAAGAATTGTTTGACTATATCCAAAAAACAGGGCAAGATTTAAATTCTTTAGAAAATACAGGTTGTTTACCTGTTTATGGAGAAATTTGTACAGAAAATTTACAAAATGAAGGACCTCTTTAAATTTAATTTAAATAAAAATTTAAAAGTTTTAATTTTAGTTTTAATTTTTCTTTCAATCTTTTATTTTGTGCTTGGAGAATCTTTTTTTGCTGAGAAAGAGCTAAATGAAAAGAAACCTAATCTTATTTTGATTTCAATAGATTCTTTAGGAGCCAATCATATTTTTTGTTATGGATATTCTAGGAATACTACTCCTAATCTAGATAATTTTGCAAGTCAAGGAATTTTGTTTAAAAGTCATATTTCTCAATCTTATTTAACACCTATAAGTGAAATGTCGGTTCATACTGGAATGTATCCTAGTTCAAGTGGGTTTGTTGGTTTTGATATTGTCTTATCAGAAAAAATTATGACCCTTGCAGAAATTTTGAAAATATATAATTATAGGACTGCTGCATTTGGAAATTCTCCTGAATTTCTTTTTCCAGCAATTTCAAGTAGCTTTAGTAGGGGATATGATACTTATAATTTTTTAAATACTCCTATAGGAAACGCAATTAATTTACCAAGAGATTTCCGGGGCCATTTTATAGATCAAAAGAAAATCTTTGATTTTATTCAAAGAGATGATGAGCCTTTTTTTATTTGGGTTGCATTAGGATCAGCTCATTTTCCTTATGGAAAGTCTGAAAGAAATTTTAGAGAAGAAAATTATACAGGTATATTAAAAGATAAAGCTCTGGATTGGCATGATGGGGTTTTTCCTTGGATTTATAATAATACTCTTTATGAAATAGATGAAAAAGGCAATATTGTTCCAATTAAATTAAATAAAGAAGATATCCAGTTTATAATTGATAGCTATGATGACGATGTTTTAGCTACTGATAAATGGCTTGGGGAGTTTTTAAAAAATTTTAATAAAACTGGTTTAGAAAAGAATACTATAATTATAATACAATCTGAACATGGAGAAGAATTGGGAAAACATGGATATATTTCTCATTATGATATTTTTGATGATACAATAAAGACTTTTTTAATTATAAAAAATCCTCTAATAAAAGAAGAATTAAAAGTAATTAATAAACAATCTCAGGGAATAGATATTTTGCCAACCATTTTAGATTTCTTAAATATTTCTATCTCTCATAATATTCAAGGAAATTCTCTGTTAGATTTAATTTATAACAAAAGTCAAACTGAAGAAAAATATGTTTTTGTTGAAAGAACTCCTCTATGGGAAAGGACAATGTTTCAGGGATGCCTTTTTGATAAAAATGTAACTTTACCTGTTAAAACTTATTTGTGTCCTACTGCAGAAATTCAATCTCATTTTTATGATACAGAGATTGTAAAATATATTCAAGGTAATTCCTTTTATAATGAAAGGGATTTTGCAATTAGAACAAATGAATGGAAATTAATTTACAGAAAAAGTAAAAATTTTCAAGAAAATTATTCTTGGTGGAATGTATTAATAAACAAAACTATAGAAGTAGATGAATTTGAGTTATATAATTTAAAATCAGATCCTTTAGAACAAAAGAATGTAATTGATGCTTATCCAAATATTTCAAATAATTTAAAACAAAAGCTTTTTGAAATTTTAAATGAAGTGGATAATAGTAATAAAACAAAATTTGAAATACAAAGAACGATTCAAGAATATTTTTAAAAATAATCTTAAATGTTTATCATTATATCTTTATTGCATCTACAATCAACCAAGGAAGTGAGTATCTGCAATTTCTTTTAATCTTCTTTTATATCTTTATTGCATCTACGGGGCAGCTTTCAATGGCATCTTTTAGGCATGGCAATTCTTTTTGAAGAATAACTTCTGCTTTGCCTTTATTTATCTTAAAAATTTTAGGGCACATTGCTTCGCAACTTCCACAACCTATACAACTCTTTTTATCCACTTTAATCATAATTATCTTTAGAATATTGGCTTTATAAATTTAATCAGCGAAGGAGTTAAATTTATAAAGTATTTTTGTTTATTTTTCTTATGGATATGCTAATTTTTGGTATTATAGGGATGGTTGTGTTTGTAGCCTTAGTTTTTTTCTATTATTTTAATAGATTTGTTCTTTTAGGGAATAGAGTAGATAATTCTTTATCTCAAATAGACGTTCAGCTTAAAAGAAGGGCCGATTTGATTCCTAATTTAATAGAAACTGTAAAAGGTTATGCAAAACACGAAAAAGAAGCAATAAAAGCAGTTACGGATGCAAGAAAAGCGATGGTTTCTGCCAAAGGTATTGAAAGTAAAGTTAAGGCAAACGATAAGCTTGAATCCGCTTTAAAAACTATATTTGCAATTGCAGAGGGTTATCCAGATTTAAAGGCTAATACTAATTTTTTAGAACTTCAAAGAGAACTTTCTGCAACAGAAGATAGAGTGGCTTATGCTAGACAATACTACAATGATAGTATACTTAGGTATAATGATTTATGTAAAGCTTTGCCAGGGTTGTTTTTCGCAAGAATATATGGGAAAAAATCAAGAGATTATTTGAAAATAGCTGAAGCTGAACGAAAGGAAATAAAAGTCAAATTTTAATTTTATTTAAATTAATGAACTAAATTTTTTATATTTTGGAATATAATTTTTATCTTTAAAAGATAATTATTAAAAACCCTTTTTTATTATTTAAATTATGGCTGAAAAAAAAAGAATCGATTTTCGTGATCAAATATCAAAAAATAAAATAAGTTCATTTTTTTTGATGTTTTTTGTTTTTGTAATTATTGTTCTTCTTGGGTATGTTATTTCAATGGCTTTTGAACCAGGATTCTTTTTTATAATAATGATTTTTTCAATTATTTTTTCAATAGGTTACATTCTTCTAAGTTATTATAATTCAGATAAAATTGCGATTATGAGTGTGGGGGCAAAAGAAGCGAGCAGGACCGAATATAGGCAGTATTATTCTTTGGTAGAAGGATTGACTATCGCTTCTGGATTGCCAATGCCTCGTCTTTATGTTATGAATTCTCCTCAGATAAACGCTTTTGCTTCTGGAAGAGATCCGGAACATGCAGTTATTTGTGTAACTATCGGTGCGCTTGAAAAACTTGAGAAAAAAGAGTTGGAAGGGGTTTTGTCACATGAGCTAAGTCATATTGCAAATTATGATATAAGATATATGACTCTCGTAGCAGTTATGGTTGGAATGATCGCGATAATTTCCGAGATATTTTTAAGAAGTTTGTGGTTTAGAGGAGGGGGAGATGATAATAAAGGAAATGCAATTTTTATGATTATTGGAATTGTTCTTGCTATTTTAGCCCCTATAATTGTGAAACTTGTCCAGCTTGGAATTTCTAGAAAGAGAGAGTATGCTGCTGATGCTACTGCAATAGAATTTACAAGATATCCTCAAGGATTAATGGGGGCTTTAAAAAAAATACAAGCATCTAATATGCCTGAGAAAAAAATTAGCAAAGCAGTTGCACCTTTATTCTTTGCAAATCCTTTTAAGGAATTAGGAAGTACTCATCCTCCTTTAGAAAAGAGGATAGAAGTTTTAGAAAGAATGTAGTCTTTTTAGAATAAATATAATTATAACCAAAATTTAAAAACTCTTTTTTACTTATCTTTCAATGGGAATATTGAGGGGAGGACTTTTAGTAATTTTTAGTGTTCTGTTTCTTTTTTCATTAATAGTTCAGGGATTTTTTCTTACAGTTTATCTTTCTTTAGATTATAATTCTGTTAAACCAGAACTTTCGCTAGTTGTATCAGACTTGATTAAAGAAGAAAAAAACGCTTATGAATTTTTAGAAGGGAAAGAAGAATTAATCGAAAATAAAATCTCTGAAGAAGTTGGAAATAAATATTATAAGGAATATGATTGTGGGTTTTGGGATTGTATTCAAAAAACAAAGGATCCTTTTTCATTAATATCTAAGAATGCGCAAGATTATTGGAAAAATAAATTTTTATCTTTTTTAATTGTGTGTCTTGTTCTTGCAGTAGTTGTTTTTCTTTTAGTGGAGCATAAATCTAACTTTTTTATTCTTTCTTCTTTTATTTTTGGTTTGGCTTCTCTTTGTTTTTTAAAATTAGATGGAGTTGCAGATTTGATTTTAAAACCTTTTTTTAGTATAGGGGAAAAACTTGGGGATTTGCCTTTTTCTTCTTTTTTAGAATTATTTTCAGTATTCTTAGCTAAATCTTCAGCTGTCTTTTATTTATTTTTTGTAATAGGAATTTCTTTTTTAGTAATATGGATAATTATTGAAGTGTTTAAAGCAGGGTTTGAAATACCAATAATTATAGAAAAGATTTCTGGTTGGTTTAAAAAAGAAACAGATCAACAACCTCAAAAAGATTTCTTAAAAAAGGTGAATGAAAAAAAGACTATTAAGAAAAATTAAATATTAGATTCTTCTGTTTCTTTTGTGTTATCTTTTATAGATTGGTCTTTTTGAGAATTAGTATCTTTTTCAAGTCTTTTTACAAAGGAGCTTAAAAATTTTTGGTGTTTTTCTTTGTCTCTAAGTTCTTTTATAGCATAATATGTTCCTCGCTCAGAAGAACGTTTTTCTAATTTAGCATTGGAGTATATTTTTTCTTTTAATTTTTCTCCTATTAAAACTTCTTCTTGAGAAAAAGATGCAATTTTTCTTGCAGAGGTTATGAAATTCCCTAATCCTGCAAAGAGCATGGAATTTCCTTCTTTTTTAACAATTATTTCTCCGTGTTCTGCAGAAATACCATACTCTATTTTTTGTTTGAATAATTTATTGTGGTTATCTATTGCTTTTTTCATACTTTGAGCGAGCTCGGCAGCAATCATTTCATTCTCCAAATTTCTAGTTGCAATAGGAGCAAAGATGAATAATATGCATTCGTTATTTTCATAAATATATGCTTTGACTTCTTCAGCCATTTCAGTTATTTTTTGAAGAATTTCTTTTGCCCCACCCTTATTTGAGCCTATTTCTGAATAATTTTTTATTCTTAAGCAAACTATGCTTGATTTTTGATTTTCTCCTCTAATCGAAAGAGATAGCTGTGCCTTATTTTTTGGAGAAACTAGTCCTTCTTTATAAGAGATAACTTTCTCATCTGGATGGATGTGTTTATGATTTTTTTGAATAAACTTTTTAAAAAAATTCTTAGCCCAGTTCCTTCTAATAATAGAAAAAGCAACTACTACTAAAATAATTAATATAAATATCCAACTAAATGGATGTCTTACAAATTCTATTGCTCCTTCTGAAATCTCTTTTATAGAGATTGCATCTCCTGTAAGAAGGATACTTTTTTCAACTTCTTCTCCATCTTGTGAGAGTATTTTTACTTGGTATTCTCCAGAGGGAGCAGCTAAAAAATATTTTTTTGATTCTCCTACCTTTAAAATTGCATCTATATTTAATGATTCATTTCCTATTTTTACTAGAACAGTTTTGTTGTATAGAACATTTCCAGTATTTGTTATAATTACTGTTTTGTTTATTATTTCAGTGTTTATTTTCTCATATTCTTCTATTTTGAAAGAAGATTCTGCAGTTATTTGATTTGAAATTGCAACAATCTTCCATTCTCCTGGAAGTTGTTGATCTTTTATTCTATATTCAATGTAATCATCAGTTTCTTTTTCTATTTGTTCTATGATATTATTATTTTCATTTTTTATGCTAATAATTGCTATTGAAGATATTTTTTCTCCTGTTTGATCGTGTAAAATTGCTTTTACTTTAAGAGTTTCTCCAGGCTTTATTTCTTTTTTTTCAAAAAATAGTTCTAAACTTGTTGGAATTTGTGATATCCTTATTGTATTGCTTACAAAACCCTTATTAGTTATTTCTCCTTTTGATGTTTTCTCATATGTTGTTAAAGTTACAAGATATTCTCCAGCTTCCATATCTTGGGGGATAATTATTTTTAATGAGAATTTTCCATTTGAAATTGTTTCAGTTCTTTTTATTACAGTTCTTCCTTCTTTTGAAAGAGTAACATCAATAAATCCATTTATTTCACTTCCAGATTCCTTTGTGACATTTCCGCTTATCAAGAGTTCTTCCTGAGGATTAAAAGTATTTTTATTTATATTTGCTTTTACTTCCATTAAATCTGAAATTCTAAACTCTTCAGTCAAAAGTTTATCTGTTAAAAGAGAAGCTTTTATTTTGCATACGCCTCTTGATTCACCTATTACTTCTTCTATTAAAGGAAGAAGAGCTTCTACGTTTTTTTCTTCTCCAGAAATGAGAGAAATTCCATTTTTATAAAAATTAATTTCTTTTCCACCACAAATTAGATTCATTTGCAATATTCCGTATGTGCTGGTAAGAGATTTTATTTTTGCTGAGATTAATACTTCATCTCCAAGATTGTAAACATCTTTTAATTGTTCACTTATTATTATTTCAGCCGAGATTACAGAAATTAATAAATAAATTAAAATTAATGATAGGAATATTCTCTTTTTCATCTTAGTATCCGCGTTGTTAAAAATAGTATCTTCTTATTTATAAACTTTCTCGTAAATACGTCCATATTTGGAAGAAGTTATAAATTTCTTTCATTTTATTTTTCAATAGTTAAAGTGATTGTAACCTCTTGTAACGTTTTTTGGAAATATTGATTAGCCCAAATTTGCAAGGGAGTTTGGAACAATTTTTATTTCAAAAGACTTTCTTTCTAGGCTTCAAAATGTACAGCCTCTTTTGAAAAGATGCAACTTGAGCATTTATTTCCTTTTTTAGTTGCAAAGTCCTTGCAATACGAATTCAAATCTGAATTGTTTATTATTAGATATGATGAAAGATTAAAGTCTTTTTTTATTTGAATTTTCAAAAACTGTTTCGAAAGGAGATTTTTCTTTTAATTCTACTTTTGCTTTTTTTGGTTCAGAATATCTATAAGCCTCAGTAAATTTCCATCCTTTTTTTTCTAAAGTATATTTTTGTAGTTTGGCGCTATGTTTTCTTCCAGGTTCACCATATATTTCTAAGAATCTTTTGTCATTTCCATAAGAAGAGAATATTCCTACATGGTCATATTTTCCTTTTCTTTTTCTACTAGGATCATCTAATATTACGATATCTCCCTTTTGCAAGTTTCTGTAATCATCTATTTTTAAAAAATCTTCTCTTTCGTTTAGATAATTTGCTAAATTTTTAACACCATCATATCTTCCAGTTAGATATCTTGGAGAGTCTATTCCATTTTCTTTTAAGGTATTAGATAATATCCGGGTTACAAATCTTGCACAAACGAAGGATGTTTTTTTACCTATCCTTTCATTATGTTTCTTTTTAACGAGTTTTTCTGTTTGATGATATATTGCTTGCCTTATTCCTTCTGTTCTTTTTTCAGATATCATTTCAAGATCTTTTCTATTCTCTTCTATATTGAATTTGTCTTCAAGAGATTTATATTTTGGAATTGATAACTCTTCTATCTTTTCTTGGATTATTTTTGGGTAGATTTCTCTATCAATAATTACTTGGTTTATTTGTGTATCATTATATGATTTATTCCTTTCTTTATTATTAGAAGTAGCAGAAGTAATTCCTCCAAATAAAACAGACCCAATTACTATAGGGATTGCAATTTTTTTTAATAAATTTCTCTTTTTCATTTTAAAATTATTTGTGAAACTAGAAATAGTTTATAAATCTTTTTATATCGAAAAAATGTGTATTATCCAGAGAGTTTCTTGTATTTTTCCATTATTTTTGCAATGTGCTTTCTTGTTTCTAAAGGGACTTTTTTTTCATTATCAATTTCCCAGTTTATTTTTTTTAATTTACTCTGTCCTGCATTATATGCTGCTGCATGCATTTTAAGTTTTTCTTCTTTTTCAAGATTTTCCCAGTTTGGATGATATTTTGAAAAATATTCTTCATGTCCTTTTAAAATTTTTACTGCTGTTCCAACGTTTGTTTCTGGATCATAAACTTTACTATATGGTGTTTCTGGATTGTAATACTTCCATGTATTTTTCATTATTTGTGCAAGTCCTTTTGCTCCAACTTTGCTTTTTGCTTTTGGATTCCAACTGGATTCTTTTTCGATTAGGCAATACAAATAATTAATGTCTAGGTATTTAGGGAGTTCTCCTCCTTTTTTTATTCCTTTTTCAAGAATTTCAACAGTTTTTTCTGGAGTGTAGTTTCCTGTTTCAAGATTCTCTTCTAGAATTTTTTTCTTTAAATTTTCTTTTTGATTCGGAATATAATTTTCTATTGTTCTTGGTTGAACATTTCTTGAATGATTATAGTCTAAAAAATTTTTATAGTAAGTACTAGATGGAGCAATTACGCTTGTAGCAATTATTCCTGCAGTCAAAAAGCTTAATAGTGTTTTTTTCATCATTTTTCTCTCCTTTTTTGCTTCTTTAATAAAGAGTAAATAGTTTATAAATATTTCTATTTGTAACTACTTATAAGTTACTATTATTTACCTATTTTCTTATTTTTGATTGTTTATATTTTTTTATAACTGTTTTTATAAATTGCCTTTTCGAAAAGATATTATGCAAAAAATAGTTACTATTGGTGGAGGGACTGGGCAATTTCAAGTATTAAAGGGACTTAGAAATTATGATTGTGAAATTACTGCTATTTCAAACATGGCAGATAATGGAGGTTCTTCTGGAAAACTAATGGATGAATATGGGATTCTCCCTCCAGGAGATATAAGGCAGTGTATGGTTGCTCTTGCGGATGGGAGCAAAGAAAAAATTCTTAGAGAGTTATTTAGTTATAGATTTAAAAAAGAGGAAGGGCATAATCTTGGAAATCTTATTTTAACCGCACTTATAGATATATGTGGAGGGAGTGCAGAAGGAATAGAAGAAGCAAGGAATCTTTTAGGAGTTAAACATAATATTCTTCCAGTTACTCTTGATAAAGCGGTTTTATGTGCAGAAGATAATCTTGGAAAAATTTTAATTGGTGAATCAAATTTAGATAATTTTTCAGAAAATTCAAAGATAGTTCGTTCTTTTTATAAAGAACCAGTTTTTGCATATAAAAAAGCAGCAGAATCTATAAGAAATGCTGAAAAAATTGTTATATGTTCAGGAGATTTATATAGGAGCATTATTCCAACACTTCTTGTTAAAGGCATTCCAGAAGCATTGAAAGAATCTTGTGCAAAGAAATTATATGTTTGCAACTTATTTACTAAAGCAGGAACATATGGGTTTAAGGCAAGTGATTTTGTTGAAGAAATTGAGAGATATTCAAAAATAACTCTCGATAGGATTTTAATTAATACTAGAATTCCTTCTAAAAAAATTAAAAAGAAATATCTTTCTGAAAAATCTGTATTCGTGGAAGATGATTTAAAAGAGGATAAGAGAGTTATAAGAGGAGATTATGTTGCAGAGTATCCTTTTGAAAGAAAAACTTTTTTCAGGCATGCTCCCGAAAAGATTGCACTAGAAATTATTGGCCTCTAAAATTTATAACTAAATTTTTAAACTCATTTATTCTTTGTTAAATATGAAAATTTTAAGCTTACATTGCGATTATATAAAATTTAAGCCTCTAAAAAAAGCGATTAAAAATCCTCAGGAACTAACTAAAGAGCAAGAAAAAGGGAAAGAGGTGAAAGAGGTTTTAGTTATACTTACTGCAGTAGAAAAAATAGATGAAAGTAATGAGAATATTTCTAAAGAGTATGTTGGGAATATAAAAGAACTTGTTACACAAGTAAAGGCCTCAAATGTTGTGCTTTATCCTTATGCTCATCTTTCTTCTTCTTTATCTGTACCTGACTTTGCATTGAAAATACTTGAAAATGCAGAAAAAGAATTATCAAAAGATAAGAATCTTAAAGTTGTAAGAGCTCCTTTTGGATATTACAAAGAATTTGAATTAAAATGCAAAGGACATCCTTTGAGTGAGTTGAGCAGAAGTATTGGAACAGAAGAAAAGAAGACAGAAGTTGGAAAAATTAATCTTCAATCCGAAAAAGCATATGATTATAAGCAACTTTTAAGAGAATTATCTAAAACAAAACTTGATTCTTCAAAGCTAAAAGAGAATGATCATAGAATAATTGGGCAGGAGATGGATTTATTTTCATTTTCTGAGGTTGCACCTGGAATGGTATTCTGGCATAATAATGGGCTTATTGTAAAAAATGAGCTTGTTAATTTTTGGAGAGAAGTTCATAAAAAAGAGGGTTATGAAGAGATTTCTACACCTCAAATAATGGATTCAAAACTTTGGAAGATTTCAGGACACTGGGATAAATACAAAGAGAATAATTTTGTTACGGGTTATGAAGGGAGACCTTTTTTAGTTAAACCTATGAATTGCCCCGGAGGTATGCTTGTTTATAGAAATAAACCTAAGAGTTATAAGGAACTTCCTCTGAGAATTGGAGAGATGGGGGTTGTTCATAGAGTTGAGTTGTCGGGGGTACTTGCTGGATTGTTTAGAGTGATTCAGTTTACTCAGGATGATGCTCATTTGTTTTGTGCAGATGAACTCCAAACAAAATCCGAAATAAAAATTCTAATTAATTTAATAAACTTTTTTTACAAGAAGTTTAATCTTGAGTTTGATCATGTGGAACTTTCTACTCGCCCTGAAAAAAGAATAGGTTCTGATGAACAATGGGATATGGCTGAAAGGATTCTTGAAGAAGTGTTGAATGAAAATAAAACAAAGTATAAAATAAATAAAGGGGATGGGGCATTTTATGGACCTAAGATAGATTTTCATGTTAGAGATTCTCTGAATAGAACCTGGCAGTTATCAACAATTCAACTTGATTTTGCATTGCCAGAAAGATTTGAACTTGAATATACCGATAAGGATAATTCCAAGAAAAGACCAATAATGTTGCATAGAGTCGTTTATGGTTCATTGGAAAGATTTATAGGAATTTTAACAGAGCATTGTAATGGGAGGTTTCCAACTTGGCTTGCTCCAGTTCAAATTCGTGTTCTTAGTTTTACTGATAGAAACGAAAAGTATGGCAAACAGGTTATTGATAAAATAAAGAAAGAGATTCCAAATATTAGAATTGAAGAAGATTTTAGGAGTACAACCGTTCCTGCAAAAGTAAAGGAAGCTGAGATTCTTAGAGTTCCATATATTCTTGTCGTAGGAGATAGGGAAGAAAAAGAAAAAAGTGTTGCAGTTAGAACGAGAGGAAATAAAAAAATAGAGAATATTGAATTGAATAAATTCATTTTATCTCTTAAAAAAGAGATTGAGGAAAGAAAGTGAATTTAGTTACAAAAAGATTACTTTTAAGATTACCTACAAAAAAGGATGCAGAAGATATAACTGAAAATATTAACAATTTGAAAGTCACTAAATGGCTTTTAGTTGTTCCTTATCCCTATAAAATAAAAGATGCATTTTGGTGGATTAACAAAGCTTTAAAAGAGTGCAGGCAAAAAGAAAAAAAAGGATATAATTTTTCTATTGAGTTAAAAAAAGAAAAAAAGGTAATTGGAGGAATTGGACTAGAAAAAATAAATAAATTTCTGGGAACTGCGGAAGTTGGATATTGGCTCGGAGAGAAGTATTGGATGCAAGGTTATGGAACGGAAGCCTTAAGAGAAGTTTTGAAGTTTGCATTTAATAAACTTAAATTAAAAAGAATAGAAGCAGAAGTTTTTTCAGAAAATCCTTCCTCTGGAAAATTATTAGAACTATTTGGATTTAAGAAAGAAGGTTATAAGAGGAGAGCAGTTAGATGTAAGGCAGATGGAAAAGTAAAAGATGTAATTATCTATGGTTTGCTTAAGGAGGATTGGAAAAAATGAATTTTCAATTTTATTTTGAGAAGCTCAGGGCTTCGGATAATTTTAAAGAGTTTATAAAAGAGAATTCTTCTGCTTTTTTATGTTCTTGCTTCTTTTCAATAGATTTTGTTGGAAAAGATAACAAAGTTCATTTTGATTATTATATTCCTTCTTCTAAGCAAATGTTTAGTTTTCAACTTGAGAAGGATTGCGAAAAAGTTTTAATTGAAACTAGAGAAGATTTTCT
>CAZAGO010000003.1:0-1408 GCA_964485045.1 Candidatus Woesearchaeota archaeon
CTAACTGCTGCACCCCGTAGGGCTGGGAATAGTGTCTCAGATTCCCTCTCAGGGCCCCTCCGCTAAGAGCCCTTACGGATCTTCGGCTTGGTGGGCAGTTACCCCGCCAACAACCTAATCCGCCGCAGCCCCATCCTTAGGCACGAATTTAAGAGATAAATCGTTCCAGGGTAAATCTCATATTAGGTATTAACCTCAGTTTCCCGAGGGTATCCCTAACCTAAGGGTAGGTTAGCTACGTGTTACTGAGCAGTTTGCCGACTCAACGTCAGACTTGCATGTCTAAGTGCAAACCAGAGAGCCGCAGCCGCCAGCAGGATCAACTGGATTTAAATAATTTCACAGATTTTTCTTTAATAAAATAAAAATCTCCATTACGCATTCTCTTTGTAAGTTCGAGAATACTTCACACAATTCCTTCCTAACTATCGGCTTTGTCTTCAATATTATGATATAGTCTATTACAACTGATGACAACAAACTCTTAATTTTATTCTCGATAAAATCAAGAAATATTAAAATGAGTTTGCTATCGATATGACTGTTTCACTCAGATTAATAATTTAAGAAACCATTAAGATGAGCTTACAGCCACGACTGCTTCTACATACTTCATACCTTAATTTCTTTGATAAGTATATTAGTTAAGGCACTCATCTTTATTGAGTTTTGAAGAAAAAAGTGGTTTATAAACTCTTCGGTGGAAGAAAAATTATCGAAGAGATTTAGAGTTAGATTCAATTGCTATTGTGAACCTATAAATATTTTGAATTATGATTTTTTGTAAAGATTAAATGAGAAAATTATTTAGCATAAGCTAATTTTCTTTCCGGAGCAAAACATTCACATTCTTCAGCAGTTTGTTCTAAAGAGAATCGATATTCAAGTAGCTCTTTCTTTTCCTGATTAATTTGTTTAAGTATTTCAGTTTCATCAAGATTAATAGAGGGTTTTTTTATTTTTTTGATAATTTTTCTTTCTTCAATCGTTAGCTTTTCTAATTCTTTAAAATTTTCACGAAGTTCAATTAGAGTATCTATACAATCACAATAATTTTTCTCTTCTAGTTGAGAATAATTTCCACTTTTGGAAATAGGGTATATTTTATCTTCACTATTTTGTGCATCTAAAGAAGAAGAACATCCTATAATACCTATAAATGCGAGAGGGGCAAGGTATTGTAATATTTTTTTTACCATTAATAAGTATCTTTTTAATCTTTATAAGAATTATTATAATTTAATTTTTAATTGAATTGGCCATGCTTGAACGAGTTTGGAGTTATTCTTGCAAATTCATAGGATGCAATTAAAAAGTTGCTTTTCAAGGGATAAAAGGAGACGTTGATAAGAAGAACCTTGGTTCTTATTACTCTTCCATCAGATTGGATATATTTAGACAATCTTGG
>CAZAGO010000003.1:1508-2632 GCA_964485045.1 Candidatus Woesearchaeota archaeon
TATTCCTTACTCTTCCATCAGATTGGATATATTTAGACAATCTTGGTATTCCTTACTCTTCCATCAGATTGGATATATTTAGACAATCTTGGTATTCCTTATTCTTCCATCCACCAATCTAATTCAGGAATATTTGCTTCTATTCCTCTTATTTTGCAATACTCTCTTGCTAGAAGATAAAATATAACACCTAAACTTTTTGTGCTTTTGTTGTTTCCAATTATAGCTTGATCAGCTCCTCGAGAATAATTATTTGTATCACAAAACATTAGAACTTTCTTTTTAACATTAAGTGTATCTTTCAAGGCATTTTTATCAAGCCAGGCATCAACTATTATTGTGAGCTCATTTTCAAAAAAATCTGGAAGAGCAGTATTGGTTATAATTCCTGCAGGGTATTTTTTTGTAAAAATTCTTATTCCAGTTATACTTGAAAACATTTCTGCAGCTTTCCATCCAGCCTGTCTTTTACAAACTAAAATTATTTCTTCTGGAGAGAATTTTGAAAGAAATTCAGCACCCTCTTTTATTTTTTCATCTATTAAATCAGTATTAAATATTGCCAAACCATCTGCTCTTCTTCTATAAACAAAAGGCCTCATATTTGGAGTAACAACCCTTGTCCCAATATATATTCCAGATTTAACATACTCTTCAAGAGGAATGAGCATGTCTGCTTTTTTCTTTGCTTTTACTTTTTCTTTTAAATCTTCTGTTTTTACTTCCTCAAGTTTGCCTTTGAGTTTTTCTGCTTTTTCAAGAAGCTTTTTCTTTTTTTCCTCAAGGGAAAGTTCTTCTTTTGTTGATTCTAATTCAGCAGATTTTTTTAAAGAAGTTTTACTTTTTTTTGGAGATTCCTCATTTTTAATTTCTTCTTTAATTTCTTCAATATTTTCTTTAACCATCTTATTTGTAAACGATTCAGAAGCATTTAGCTTCTTAGCTATGAGAACTT
The DNA here is from genome assembly GCA_964485045.1 of Candidatus Woesearchaeota archaeon. Classification (GTDB taxonomy): domain Archaea; phylum Nanobdellota; class Nanobdellia; order Pacearchaeales; family GW2011-AR1; genus CAZAGO01. The sequence continues at coordinate 2,464 of CAZAGO010000003.1, forward strand.
AGAGAAAAATCGGTTTAAAAACATTATGGAATGCAGGGATAAAAAAAAAGAGCCATATTTATTCGAAAGATAAGCCAAATAATTCAAGTCTTACTTTATTTATATTCAAGAAGTTTTTTTAAAAATTATTTTAAACTTCTTTCAATTTCAATTAATCTTTTAATTTTTG
>CAZAGO010000003.1:2732-12670 GCA_964485045.1 Candidatus Woesearchaeota archaeon
ATTCTCCCAGCTATTTTCCAAATTGATGCAGAATCAAATACTCTTTTCAATCTCTTTTAATTTTTGATTCTCCCAGCTATTTTCCAAATTGATGCAGAATCAAATACTCTTTTCAATCTCTATTAATCTTTTAAGTTTTGATTCTCGTTCTATTCCATCGATTCCACATTTGAAGAAATCTGCTCCAAATCCAAAAGCCAAGTCTGCGAGAATTTCTTCAGTAGTTTCTCCACTTCTATGAGAAAATATTATTTTTATATTATTTTTTTTAGCAAGTTCACAGACTTTTTTAACTTCTAATAAGGAACCCGTTTGATTTGGTTTTACGATTATTGCATTTATACTCTTCATCTTTATTGCTTTTTCTAATCGTTTAGAGTCTGTTACTGTTAAATCATCACCAACTATTAATTTATTTGGAAATTTTTCAAGAAGAGCAGAAAAGTCTTCAAAGCACTCTTCTCCAAAAGGATCTTCTATATAAAAAATATTAAAATTTTTTATTAAATTTGAAAGATAATCTATTTGTTCTTTATCTGTTCTTTTTAACAGAGGGTTTTTGTATTGGTATTTTTTTCTTTTGTAAAATCCAGAGCTAGCAACATCTAATCCTAAAGGAGTTTCAAATTTTTCCATAATTTCTAAAACTTCTTTTTCATTTAAAGAAGTAATCCAAGCATTTTCTTCATTTTTTTTATTAGAGAAGTTACTATCTCTTTTTTCAAGTTCTATTTCAATTTCTTTTTTTATCTTTCTATTTTTTTCAAAAGATTCTTTTAAAGAATTTTCTTTTGGAATGAGCAAAAATTCTTGGAAATCTGGTTTTTTCATTTCTTCTTTTTGAGAATGTTTCCCTCCTCCAATGCAATTTCCAACAAGTCTTGGTAATTTTTTTTGTAAGGGATTTATTATTTCCCATACTTGCTTTTTTTGTTCTTTAGCAATTGCCTTTAAAATAGCAAATTCTAATGCAACCAAAGTATTTGCACCTATATGCCCATCAACGATATCTTCGATTCTTCTCAAATCTTCTATCTTTTCTAAATTTTCTTCAGAAAAATATTCGCTAAATTCTTTTATTTTTTTAATATCTTCTTCTAGGCTTTTCTTGTATGGTTTTTTTTCATACTTTCCAGTAGATTTTCCTGAAGGAGAGCTTGCAGAAAAATCCCCAGAAGTTGTTTTCAAAGATACGAGTATCGTTTTCTCTTTTCTAGAATTAAGGATGCTTTTAGCAGTTACATCCTTTATTTTAACCATTCACAAAATAAGTAAAAATGGTTTTTATAGGTTTTGGGAATAAAAAAATTAGTCTTCTTCGGAAACTTCTCCAACAGTTTCCTCTTGTTCATCAGTAGGAGTAGCAAGTTCCATTATTTCCCCTTCTTTTACAATTTCTTCTTCTTCCTTGTATTCTTTCTCTTCAACTTCTTCATCACTTATTCTTTCTTTTTGTATTTTTTTTAGTTTCTCTTCTTTCTTTATTGGAAGAGGTCTTCTCACAGAAATTGGAAGAATGTCTGACTTTAATTCTATCTCTGCAATTTTTATTGCATCATATTTTATTTTCTCTAAATCTTCTGTTGATAATTTTATTAAAAGAGGAGCATTCATTGCTATTTGCAAAGCTCTTGCACCAAGAATTCTCGCCCTTTCATATTTTGTAAAATTTTCCATCTTTTTTAGAGATTATTTTATGTATTTTTCTATTTTTTTAAATACTTCGTTTCTAACTTTTTCAGACATATCAATTATTTTATTCATTTCTTCTATGGTTAAGCTTTCTCTTTCTCCTTTTTGCATAGAGGATATTCCTTCTGGAGTAATACCCAATGTTACTCTTGTTTCAACTATGTCTTCTTCTTCCATATTTGGATCGACTAGTATACTATCTCCTATTTTATGGAATGTTATTGAAAGAGGAGTATTTTTTGATAAAGGAATCTTTTTATCTGTCCATTCTCCAAAAATAGTTTTTCCTGTTTCTTCATTATATTTTGGAATCCTTGAAGTTTTCAAAGCAACAACTGCTCCTATTCCAGCAGCATCAAGGACATTTCCATCGTCATTGAGAGAATAAATATCAATATAAACAGTCCATACTTTTTCTCCTTCTTTTATACATAATTTTTCTAAATCTATAAACTTGCTCTCTCTTATTCCTCTATCAACTACTCTTGCAATTTCAACTGCAGAAAACTTAGGAGGTCCATTCTCAACTCTAGGAGAACTTGTTGGAAGAAGCTCTGCACCTATGCTTATATTTCCTTTATTCGATGAATCAGCATAAGGTGTTGAAACATCCATTTTTACACCAACGAGAACATCCGTCTTACCTATTTTTACTCTCGCTGAACCTTCTGCATTTTTTGAAACGTTTGTTTCTATTGTTATCTCTCTGAACTCATCAAGAACTCTTTTATCAAATCTTTTACCTTGTGATAAATATTTCTTAATTCTTTCTTCTGCTATTTTTGAAGTTGTTTGTGTGCTATTCATTGTTCTTTCTCCAAGGCATCTTTCAATGCTTTTTTTTGAATTTCATAAATTTCTCCGCAAGCTTTCTTTCCAAGTTCAATTGCTTCTTTCAATTGTTCTTGTTTTATTTTACCATCAAGTTGCATGTGTGTTATTTTACCTTCATTTGTAAATGTGATAGGAATATCTGTTGCTCCTTCTCCTTCTTCCCAATCTTCTTCTTTTTTGCTTAAATCAACTACTAACTGCTTATCCAATTTTCCTATAGAGACACTTGAAACAAGTCCTTTCATAGGGATTCCAGCATGAGCAAGAGCCATAGCTGCAGCATTTATTCCAGCACATCTAGTGGAAGCGTTTGCTTGAATTATGTTTATGTGAACATCAACTACATTATTTGGATATTTATCAATCAAAACTATAGGATTAAGAGCCCATTCAGTTATTTTTCCTATTTCTTGGCTTCTTCTATTTTGTCCGGGTCTAGCTCTTTCAGTAACGGAAAAACTTAACATATTATATGTGCATCTCAAAGTTCCTCTTTCTGGATCTTGCATATGTTGGGGATGCATTTTCTTTGGTCCATAAACTGCAGCGATTGCAATGGTATCTCCAAAAGAGAACATTGCGCTTCCATCAGCATTTGGAATAACTCCAACTTTTGCTTCTATTTTTCTCAATTCATTGAATTTTCTTCCATCGGGTCTTTTAATTTCAGTCATTTTTTCTCTCCATTATATTCTTTTCTAGTAAAATAATAATCTCCTACTTTTCCTCTTTTAAATCTTACAATTTCTCCAGTCTTTTCAAGATTTAAAAGAGTCTCATCTATTTCATCATGACTAAATTTATATCCTTCTCCTCTAAGTTTTGCGCATAAAGGTCCTTTTGCTTCTGGCAAAATAGTCAATTCAGTTATAGCTTTTACTAAGTCTTGTCTTATCATTTTTTTTCATCAAACCATTTTTTTATTTCTTCAGTCAATCCAGCAATAAAGCAGTGCTCATCTATGAATAGAATAGCTTCTTTTGCAAGAAGTTCTTTTTCAATATTCTCTCCTTGTATCCAGATTATTCCATTTTGTCCAACGGTAATATCACACCCAGTTTCATTTTTTATGAGGCTTACCATGCTTCCTTCTTTTCCAATTACTCTTGGAACTTTATTAGGGTTTATTTTGAGTATTAATCCTTCATCAATTTTTCCAAATCCTCTTGATTTTATACTTAAATCAATTCCTCTCTTATTCATATTCCAGATCTTTGCAACAACCATATCTCCAATATCCATTACTTCTTCAAGAGCATCTTTATTTACATATCGTGGAACTTCCATAAGAGATAAGAATCCATTTTCAGGAGCACCGATATCTATAACCCATCCATTAAAAGTTACATTTTCTACTTTTCCTATAACAACATTTCCTCTTCTTGGCTGATAATTTCCAGAAATAGGTATTATTCTTATAAGATTATTTGATTCTTCAACTAACCCATATTTTAAAGAGTATATCTTTTTTCCTATTTTCTCAGTTCCTTCTCCAGGAAGATAATCTTCTCCTTCTATAATCAATTCTCCTGGTGTTATTATTTTTCTTTCAACCATTTTTATTCATTTATTTCTTCTGAAAGCACGCTTCCGTGAGTCATTGAATTTAATTTATCATAAAAGTCCATAATCGCTCCTGCTGGAATGGATAGAACGGATTCTAGGCTTCCATCGTCGAGCCATCTCTCTTTTTCTTGATACTGGCTCACTAAACCATAAACTTTTCCTGTATGAACAGCAGGAACTACTATTTTTATTCTTTTCGTTTCCAATTTTATTGGAAGAATCTTACTAATCTCTGTAATTATCTCTTTTATTTGTTGGTCTATAGGGAGATTTTTTATATTAACATGAGCCTGTTCTAAAGCAGATCTTATTCTGTCTGGAGTGTGTGGTCTTCCTGTTTTTGGGTCAACAGCGTTGGTAGAAATAAATTCTACAACTTTTTTTATTTTATTTTCTCTTTCTTCATCTCTGTAATCTTGAGTTAATTGAATTTCTCCTTCTTTAATTATTTTTTTTGTAATTTCATTTAAGTCTTCAGTATTGAATGCTTCTTTTAATTCAGAACTTGAAGCAATCTCTCCCTTCTTTATATCTCTAAAAATTCTATCACCTTCTGCTTCAATATGAGAAGATTCTCCTTTTTTGAATTTCATAGCTTCTTCCATATCAACTAGAATTTCAAAATGTTTTCCTGCTTTTTTTATTCTTGCAGTTGTATTTGGCATTTTATAATTTGTTAATATCTTCGCCAAGAATTCTTTCTGGAGAAATTTGATTGTTTTTTATTAAGACTAGTTCAAATCTTTTTATATCAAACTTTTTTCCCTGAATCTCTTCTAAAATTTCCAGCGCTAATTTAATTCCTTTTTTGATTGTCAAATCTTTGCTATACTTGGCCCTAAGTTTTTCTCTTATTTTTTCATCACTCTCTCCTATTGCAGTAGCATAATATGAAAGATAATTTCCTGTAACATCACTTGAATAAAGTTCAGGTTTTCCTCTATTAATTCCTCCAATCATTAAAGAGACTCCAAAAGGTCTTGCTCCACCATACTGACTGAATTGTTGTTTTATATTTGAAATTTCTTTTATAACTAATTCTGGTTCAATTGGAGAGTCGTATGTTAGTTTATGTTGTTGTGCAAGAACTTGTGCCCTTTCTATTAAAACTCTTGCATCCGAAATAATTCCCGCAACGCTTGAGATGACATGACTATCAATTTCATATATTTTATTTGCAGAGCTTGGAACAATAAGATCATCTTCTATTCTTTTATCTGCAAGTATGAACAAACCATCTGTACAAATCATTCCTAGGCTAGCACTTCCAAGTCTTACAGTTTTTTCAGCATACTCTACTTGAAGCAAGTGCCCTTCTGGGGAGAACATAGTTGCAGTTCTATCATAACCCATCGCTTGATGTTGAATATCTGTTGAAATATCCATTTTTTTTATTTTTAGAGAATTTTATAATATTATAACAATCCACATTTATCTCTATACTTTTTTAAGAAAATCTGGTGATTTATAAGGTTTTCGGATGATAGAATTATTACTCTTTTATTCCTTTTTTTAACCCTTTTAAGGTCCCACTTACTCTTTGAACTTCTATTGTTTCTGGCCAAAGAGCAAAACTAGCTTTTACTTGCTCCAGCATTTGCCTATTTATTGAAATTACTGCAGAATCTTTAGAATACTTAATCCATCCAAGGCATGTTTTAGCCATTCCAAGTATGCCTATAAATTCAAGAATAGATTTTTCAACATTTTCTCTTAAATTTTTTCCTCTTAAAAAAAGATACCTCTTTTTCTCTCTCATAGTCGGTTTCAAAGGTTTCATGAAATTATTAAACAAAAGAAGTATTTATTGTTTTTGATTTTTCTTCTTAATTGGCTTTTTTTTCGCATAAGGGAATTCATTGATTCCAAATTCAAACTTTCCAAAACCACAATCTTTGCAGAAATCCTGGGGAATGTAATCTCCTCCGATACCTATATTTGTGCTCCCACATTTAGGGCATATTTTTATTTTTTCATTCATTAAAGAGTAAATTTTTTATTATTTAAAAAATTATCCAATAATTTAAAAACTCTTCATTATTATTAATAAAAAAGAGATTAATTAAGAAATTGGAAATTTGTACAGTAGGCGGATATGAGGAAGTAGGTAAAAATATGACTGCCGTAAAAATTGAGGAAGATGTTTTTATTTTTGATGCTGGACTTCATATTCCCGGAGTTATTGAATTGCAAGAAGAAGAAATTCAAGAAAAGTATACTGAAAAGAGTTTAAGAAGAGTTGGAGCAATTCCTGAAGATAGAATTTTAGATAAGCTCGACTGGACAAAAAATGTTCGTGCAATATTCATAAGTCATGCACATCTAGATCACGTTGGGGGTGTTCCTTATATTGCAGAAAGATATCCAAATGTCCCAATATATGCAACTCCTTTCACAATGAGTGTTCTAGAAACAATTCTTGAAGATGAAAAAATAAAGATAAGAAATCCTCTTAAAACAATACAATCTAATTCAACACAAATAATAAAAGGGAAAAGCCAAGATTATAAAATAGATTTTATTCATACAACTCACTCTACGTTGCAATGTTCTTTTATTTCTCTCAATACTAATGAAGGGATTTTTTTCTATGCTTTAGATTTAAAATTTGATAACTATCCAACTCTAGGAAAAGCCCCTAATTATGAAAAAATGAAAGAGGCAGGAAGAAAGGGAGTTAAAGTTTTAGTAGTGGATTCTTTGTATTCTGGAACAGAAAAAAATCCTGGAGGAGAAAGAATTGCAAAGCATTTATTAGAAGATGCATTCTCAAAAATAAAAAATGATCGTCGTTCTGCTTTTTTTGTCACAACTTTTTCTTCACATATAGAAAGATTAAATAATATTGTCGAATTTGCTAGAAAGAATACTAATAGAGAGATAGTTTTCTTAGGAAGAAGTTTAAGCAAATATGTTGATTGTGCTTCAAAAGTTGGGCTTTGCCCATTTAAAGGCAAAGTGAAATTGATCAAGTATCGAAAGCAAGTAGAATCTTTTTTAAGAAAATTAGATAAGGAAAGAGGAAAATATTTAATCGTTTGTACAGGGCATCAAGCAGAAGAAGGTTCCATACTAGATAGAATTGTTAAAGATAAAACAGGGTTTCATTTTAGTCATGGAGATAATGTTATTTTTTCTTCAAGTATTATTCCAGTTCCAGAAAACATTTTATCTAGGGAGAGAATGGATAAAAAATTAAGAAAAATTGGAGTTAAACTTCAAACAGACATTCATGTGCATGGACATGGAGGAAGAGAAGATTTAAGAGAAATAATAAGACTAACAAAACCTAAACACATTATTCCTGCTCATGGAAGCATGCAGCAAGAAACACCTTTAATAGACCTTTCAAAAGAATTTGGTTATAGGTTTGGTGAAACTTCTCATTTATCTTCAAATGGTAAAGTATTAAAATTATAAAATTCAATTAATAATATGGTGAACGAAGATATTCTTGGAGGAATAGAGAATGCAGTGGCAAAAGGCGAGCCAATAGAATCTGTTATGATGGGTTTTTACAATTCTGGATATACTAAAGAAGATATAGAGTGGGCTGCAAAAGCGTTTCAATTAAATAAATTTAAACCTGTTTCAGTAGGTTTTCCTCAACAAAAAGGGGCATTTGCTAATACTCAAAAAACACAACCAACTACTTCTAAAGAGGAAAATACTCGTTTTATGAAGAAACCTTATGATCCAAAAGTAAAGCAACACGTTTCAGGGTATGATGATTCCTCTCCTTTTAAAGAAAAAGTGCTCTTAATAGTTTTAATTTCTTCACTTATTCTTTTATTAGGTATTCTTGCGGGAGTATTTGTATTTAAAGAGCAATTGGTGAATTTTATAAACAGTTTATTTATTGGGTGATATGTCTCAAGTTTATCTTCCTCAAGAGGATTCTTTCTTGCTTTCTTCAACACTGAAAAAAGAAATTTTAAAATTAAAAACTAAAGAATTAAAATTTTTAGAAATAGGAGCAGGTTCTGGAATTCAATTGCAAACTCTTTTGAATTCTGGAATAGATAATAAAAATATTTTTGCATGTGACATAAATATTGAAGCTGTAAAAGAATGCAAGAGACAAAAATTTAATTGTATTCAATCTAATCTATTTGAAAAAATAAAAGGAAAATACGATCTGATTATATTCAATCCACCCTATCTTCCAGAAGATAAATTGGAAGATGAAGAATCAAAAATAGCAACTACTGGGGGAGAAAAAGGAAGCGAAATTATTAATGAATTTTTACGTCAGGCAAAAGGACATTTAGAAAAAAGTGGAAAAATTTTCTTGCTTACAAGCAGTCTAACAAAGGGAATAAAATGGAAAGGCTGGAAAAAAAAGATTCTTTCAAAAAAGAAGTTGTTCTTTGAAGAACTGAAAGTTTGGGAAATAAACTCTATTTCATAAACTCCATGCTTTCCTTGTCAAATTTTCCTTTGTAACCTATTTGAAAATATTTGTCTGGAATAAGTTCATTATATCTTTTAATGAATTTTTCTTCATCTAAATAAAATTTTCCACTCGAATATTTATTTTTAAACTCTTTTACTATTCTGTAAAATTCTTCAAGTTTTGAAAATAATTCATCTTTTCTTAATTCTTGGAGTCTTTTTGATTCCTTGTCTATCAAATTAAAAAATTCTAAAATAGTTAATCTTTCTTTTAACAAATGAAGCCTTCTTTCTATGGCTTCCACTGCAATTTGTTCACAATAAATTTTTCCCGTGAGAAAAAGAATGGCTCTGGCTTCGTTTATTTTTTCCCAAGTAGAATTTTTATTGTCTATAATTTTTTTGTATTTTTCCCAAAGTTTATCCAGTTCTTTTTTTATTTTTTCAGAATTCAACATATAAGTGTATTTCATTAATTCTAGCATGTTTTATCAAAAGAAATACAATTTAAATTTTTATCTATCTCCCTATAAAGAGGCATGAAAGTTTTTTACCTTCTTTTAACATAGAGAGAAGTTCTTTTTTGAAAAGAAATCCATACGCCCCGTTTTCCATTGCTTCTTTTTCATGATTTTCTCTGCTCATTACCAAGCAAGGGGTATTTTTTGAACTTGCTAAAGAAGCGATTTTTATTCCTCCTAAAGGGTCGTCTTCTCCAAAATGAACGTCGGTTAAAACGGCATCATAAGCATATTTTTCCAAAGCCCTTTCTGCAACATATGACCTTCTTGCAAAATTGAGTTCGTAACTTTCTTTTAGAGCATTTGCTAAAGGTTCATAAAATTCTTCTCTATCTTCAGCAATTAATAGTCTTTTTTTCATATTTTTCTAGAAAAAAGTAAACACTTAAACTTTTCTGTTTATCTTTTAATTCCTTTCCAGCCTTCTTTATCCAGTTTTTTTAGAGATTCAAATTGTTCTTCAAAAACAGATTTTTTTGTTTGATAAAAAATTCCTATTGGAATTTTTTTAACTTCATTATAATCAAACTCTTCAGCTTTTTTCATTGCTGCTTCAAAGTTTGTCTTATCATGCCCTTCCTCCTCTAAAGAATATATTTTGTTTTTATAATCTTTATCAGGATGAAAAATTAAACAGGGTTGAAGAATTTCTATGAAACAAAAACCTTTATGTTTTAATGCTTCTTTAAAAACATGTTCTATTTGATTTACATCAGCAAATACTCTTGCAACAAAACTTGCACCTGCTCCAAGCATGATTTTTATAGGATTAATTGGATGTATTGCCGAACCCTCAGGAGTTGTTTTTTCTTTAAATCCTAATTCTGTTGTTGCTGCAGGTTGTCCGACGGTCAATGCAAATACCTGATTATTATGAACAAAATATTTTATATTCGAGTTATATCTAGCCATGTGAATTAAATGTTCCAT
>CAZAGO010000003.1:12770-40968 GCA_964485045.1 Candidatus Woesearchaeota archaeon
TCATTTTAATCTCCTTTCAATTTCTTTTTTTAATTCATCAGCCAAAAAGGGCTTTCCGTCAAATCTTAAAATTTTATTCTTGTCTTCAATAAGAATGCCTGTTTTTTCTCTTATTATCTCTCCCATTTGTCCAGTAGAATTATTTTCAATAAGAATAATTCTTCCTTTTAATTCATTTATAATCTCTTTTGGAAAGGGTTCAAGATATTTTATCTGAATAAATTTACAATCCATTTCTTTAATAGAATCGATTATTGCTCCTTTGGTGGAACCCCAAGAAATTAAAACATTTTTACTTTGTTTTTTTCCATAGATTTCATATGGTGAAAATTTTTTAGAATCCTTCTCAATAGTAATACTTTGCTTTATCCTTTCAATAATGTTTTTTTCCACAATTTTTGAATCTTCAGTTGCACTTCCAATAGAATCTTTCTCATAAGAATTATATCTTATTAATTTTGTTGACTTTTCAGATTTTGTTATTTTTGGTTTTCCTTTAATAGTATAGAAGCTTTCCGCAAGATGTTTATCGCTCAAAATAATTACAGGAATTTTATATTTTTGAGAAAAATAAAAAGCTTGACTAGTCAATTCAATCGCTTCTTTTGGGCATCCTGGTGCTAAAACTACTCTTGGAAATTCTCCATGTCCCGAATGTCTTGCTAAATGCAAGTCTCCCTGGCTCGTCCCTGTTGCTACTCCTGTTCCGGGTCCTGGACGTTGAGCTAAATAAATAACTAATGGAATTTTTGCTTGCCCAGCCATGCTTAATCCTTCAGTCATTAAATCAAATCCTCCTCCAGAAGTGCCGACCATTGATTTTGCTCCGGTTGCAGCAGAACCTAAAGCAGCAATAATTACTGCAATTTCGTTCTCTAATTCAAATGTTTGAAAATTATGTTTTTTTTGTTTTTGAGCTAGTTCAGAGAGAACAGAAGTTGCTGGAGTCATAGGATAAGCATAGAACAAATCTATTCCAGATTCTATTGCTCCTTTTGAAATTCCTTGCCCTCCATTTATATAATCATAATCGCTATTTGTTTGTTTTTTAAGAGGCTTCCAGATATTAGTTTCTTCAAATCCTTTTGTAGCTTCTTTTAAATTTTCTTGAAATCTATCCATACTCTTTAATTCTTTTTTTAAATCTTCAAAATTTAAATCAAACATTTTAAAGAGAGCTCCAGCAAAGTACATATTTGCAGAATTTCCTTTCAAAATAATTCCTCCTTTTTTAAGGAATTTTTTATGCTTCTTTTCCGTATTTTCATCAAGAGCAACAATTATGTCTAATTCGGAATCATTGCTAAAAACTGGTTTCTCTGAAAAAGTTAGAACATTAGAATTATGCCCCCCTCTTATTAACGATTCATAATTTCTTGAACAAAAAACATAAAATCCTAATTTTATAAGAGCCTCTCCAAAACTGTGAGAAATTAGATTTGGACCACTTCCAGCAGCTCCACCAAATAAAATATTCAACCTCATTTTTATTATAAAACAAAATATTATTTAAAACTATTCATTTTCTGTTGTTCTTTTTTTCTAATAATCTTTATATACTTTGAGTTTTGTCTCTTTTTTAGGGGATTTTATACTATTAATATGACTAAATTTGCACATCTTGCAGACGTACATCTTGGAGGTTGGAAACAAAAGCCAATGCAGGATTTGAATTTTCAAGCATTTAGCGCAGCGGTTGATAAATGCATAGAATCAAAGTTAGATTTTATTCTTATTTCTGGAGATTTATTTGATTCGGCTTATCCTCCTATAGAGATTTTAAAAGAGACTTTCGGGGAATTTAGAAAAATAAGTCAAGCAAAGATACCTTGTTTTATAATTGCAGGTTCTCATGATTATTCAGTTTCAGGAAAAACTTTTTTAGATGTTCTTGAAAAAGCAGGTTTTTGTAAAAACGTTGCAAATTTTGAAGAGAAAGATGATCACTTTTTACTTAATCCTACCGTTTATAAAAACGTTGCAATATATGGTTATCCTGGAAAAAAATCTGGATTAGAAGTTCCAGATTTAAAGAGGATAAAAATAAATGAAGCGCCAGGTTTTTTTAAGATTCTTATGCTTCATACTACTCTTGATAAAGCAAAAGGAACACTTCCAATAGATTCAGTGGAAGCAGATTCTCTTCCAGCATTTGATTATTATGCTATGGGGCATTTGCATATAGATTTTCTTTATCAGAATTTTGTTTATCCAGGGCCAGTTTTTCCAAATAACTTTCAAGAATTAGAGGATTTGAATTGCGGAAGCTTTTATTTAGTCGATACAGAAACACCCTATCTTCTTAAAAAAATAGAAATAAAACTAAAAGAAGTTATCTCTTTTGAAATAGAAATTAATAATTCTCTTGAAGGAACAGAAAGAATAATTTCAGAGATAAGTAACAAAGATTTGGAAGATAAAATTGTTTTATTAAGAGTAAAAGGTGAGCTTGAAAAAGGAAATATTTCAGACATAAAGTTTGCTCAAATTGAATCTTTTGTGAAACAAAAAAAGGCATATTTTTTATTAAGAAATACTCATGATTTGAATACAAAAGAAGTAGAACTTGAAATTGAAATCAAAAATTCTGAAAATATAGAAGAAGAGGTTATAGAGAAATACTCTTCTCAAAATCCTTCTGATTTTAATTTATTAATTCCAGAATTAATGAATATTCTTTCTCTTGAAAAGCAAGAAGGCGAGACTAATGAAACATTCGAAACTCGTCTATTGGAAGGAGCAAAAAAAATTTTAGTTTTTTAAAATGATTGTAAAAAAAATTTATCTTGAAAATATAAGAAGTTATGAAAAACAAGAAGTTGAGTTTCCAGAAGGGTCTATTCTTTTGTCTGGAGATGTCGGTTCTGGAAAAACTTCAATACTTCTAGGAATAGAATTTGCTCTTTTTGGGCTTCAGCCAGGACAGAGAGGTTCTTCTATTCTAAGAAATGGAGCAGAGGAAGGAAAAGTTATTTTAGAATTTGAGGTAGATGGAAAGATAGTTTCTGTTGAAAGAAATTTAAAAAGGGGAAAAACTGTTTCTCAAACTAATTGTTCTATTCAAGTAAATGGAGAAAAAAAAGAAATTTCGGTAACAGAATTAAAAAGCGAGATATTAGAAATTTTAAATTATCCTAAGGAGTTTTCTAAAAAACAAAATGTTCTTTACAAATTTACAGTCTATACTCCTCAAGAAGAGATGAAACAAATTATTCTTCAAGATTCTGAAACAAGAATGAATACCCTCAGGCATGTTTTTGGAATAGATCGATACAAAAGAATACTTGAAAATGCATCTACTCTTGCACTAAAAATAAGAGAGGAAAAGAGAGGAAAAGAAGCACTCATTTTGAATTTAGAGGAAAACAAATCAGAATTAATCACCAAGGAAAAAGAATTATCTTTAAAAGAAATAGATTTAGATTTATTTGAAGGAGATATTTTAGAGAAAAAGGAGACGAGAGAAGGAATACAGAAAGAGAAGGAAGAAGTTTATACTAAGATAGAAGAAAAAAGAAAACTTCAACAGGAAGTAGAAAAAACTAATCTAATGGTTTTGAATAAAAATAATTCTATATCAGAAAACGAAAGAATTCTTAGACAGTTGATTGCCCAAATAGAAGAAGCAGAGAAATTAAAGTTTGACGAATCAAAAATAAATACTATTAATAATTTTATCTCTGTAAAGAAAAAAGAAAAAGAAGAATTACAATCTTATCTTTTGGAAATAAATTCTCAGATTCATGTATTAAGAACAAAGAATGAGGAAAGTAGTTCTTTGCAGAATAAATTTTCAAGTTTAGAAATATGCCCAACTTGCCTTCAAAATGTAGATTCTGTTTATAGGGCAAATGTACTAAATAAGGTTCATTCAGATTTAGCTGAAAATAAAAAAAAGTTGAATTTATTCGAGGATGAAAAAAGTTCTCTTTTAGGAAGAATTCAATCAATAAATCTTGAGATTTCTCAAAATGAAAAAGAGTTAGATTCTCTAAAATTGCTTAAAATAAAACTTCAGAATATTCAAGAAAAAAGAGAAAGAGTAGAGGATATAAAAAAAATAAATTCTTTGTTAGAAAAAGATATAGGGCTTCTCACTCAGCATATTTCAACGCTCAAAAGTTCCGTTTTTGAATTATCTAAATTTGATTTACTTTTTGAAGTAAAAAATAAAGAATTGCAAGAAGCTATGAGCAAAGAAAGAGAATCAGAGATAAAAGCAGCGGAGTTAAGAAAAGAAATTTCTTTGTTTAAAATTCAGATAAAAAATTTAGAAGGCAAAATAAAAAAAACAGAAGAAATGAAGCTTCAGTTTAATTATCTTTCAGAGTTAGAAGAATGGATATCCAAGCAATTCATGCCTCTAATCATCTTTACTGAAAAGAGCGTTATGGTCAAATTAAAATCTAGTTTTTCAAAGTTCTTTCAAGAATGGTTTTCAATGCTAGTTTCGGATTCATTTAACGTTAGGCTTAGTGAAGATTTTACACCAATAATAGAACAGCAAGATTATGAAATTGATTATTCTTATCTTTCTGGAGGAGAAAGAACGGCAATCGCTCTTGCATATCGTCTTGCATTAAATCAAATTATAAACTCTTTATTAAGTAAAATAAAAACGAGAGAATTAGTTATTCTTGATGAACCGACCGATGGGTTTTCAGAACAACAACTTGATAAAATGAGAGATGTTTTTCAGCAGTTGAATGTAAAACAATTAATTATTGTAAGCCATGAGCAAAAGATAGAAGGTTTTGTTCAAAATGTCTTAAGATTTAAAAAGGAAATGGGAGTTACCAAAAGAGAACTAATTGAATAAAATGGTTTTAGATTTGAGAACAAGAAAGCTTGCAAAGCTTGTAGTAAATTATTCTGTTTTTGTAAAACCTGGAGAAAAGGTTATAATTTCTGGAGGCTCTGAATCTATTCCATTCTTAGTTGAATTATACAAAGAAATAATTCTTCAAAAAGCACACCCTATTGTTAAAGTAGGATTACCTGATGTAACAGATTTCTTTTATAAGTATGCTACAAAAGAGCAAATCAATAGATTTCCTGATGAATGGATGGATACAGTAAAAAAAGCACAAAAGTATATTGGAATAGACACAGAATTAAACACAAAACAACTTACAAATTGTGATTCAAAAAAAATTATAGAGAGAGGAAAAGTAACACATCAAATTTCTAATTATATTTGTGATGAAAAAGAGAAGATAAGAAGATGTACAACTGCTTATCCAGTAATCGCTCTTGCTCAAGAGGCAGAAATGTCCTTAACAGATTATGAAAATTTTGTTTATTCTGCATGTCTTCAGGATTGGAAGAAATTAGGAAAGGAAATAGAAAATATAAGAAGAGTTTTTGAAAAAGGAAAAAAAGTTCATCTAAAAGGTGAAGGAGTTGACTTAAATTTTTCAATAGAGGGAAAAAATTGTGTTGCAGATAAGGGAGAAGAAAATATGCCAGGAGGAGAAGTTTTTATGGCTCCGGTTAGAGATAGCTTAAATGGATGGATAAAATTTGATTATCCTGCTATTCGTTCTGGAAAAGAGGTTTCTGATATTTTTTTAAGATTTGAAAATGGGAAGGTTGTAGAATCAAATGGATCAAAAAATGAAGATTTCTTAAAACAAATGTTGAATACAGATGAGAATTCAAAATATGTAGGAGAGTTTGGAATAGGGTGTAATCCTAAAATAAATAAATTTACAAAAAATCTTCTATTTGATGAAAAAATAGGAGGAACAATTCATCTTGCTTTAGGTGCAGCTTACAAGGAGAATGGAGGAGGGAATGATTCTGCAATACACTGGGATATTGTAAAAGACATGAAAAAAGCCAAGATAATTCTAGATGGGAAGGTTATTCAGGAGAATGGAAAATGGAAAAATTAGAAAACAAAACATTTATAAAATCTTTTTTTTATTATCTTTTATCCAAAATAAGTGATTCTTTTGAAATAAAATGGATGATGAATTAAAGAAGTCAATGCTGAAGACAGGAACAACTATCCTGGGAATTGTTTGTAAAGATGGAATTGTAATGGCTTCCGATAGGCAAGTTACTGCAGGAAATCTTGTTGTAAATAAAAACTTCCCTAAAACAAATAAAGTAAATGAATATATTTTAATCTCTTGGACTGGAGGAGTTGCTGATGCTCAAAGACTTTCTAAAGTTCTTTCAGCAGAATTAAAATTAAAAGAATTAAAATCTCGTTCAAGACCAACCGTAAGGCAAGCTGCCAATTTAGTTTCTGCAATAACTTATTCGAGTATAAGACAACCAACAATGATACAGAATATTGTTGGAACTTTAATAGCAGGAATTAATGAAGATGGAACATCGGAATTGTATACTATAGAACCAGCAGGAAGTATAATAAGAGTTGAAGATTATGATGCTAATTTTGGAAGCGGTATGCCATATGTTTTAGGATTTCTTGAAAGACAATACAAGAAAGGAATAAGCGTAGAAGAAGGAATAGAGTTGGCAAAAGAATCCTTAAAGAGTTCAACTCAAAGAGATATAGGCAGCGGATATGGAATAGATATTTATTCTATTACAAAAGACGGAATTAAAAAAGTCGTGACTCAGGAGATTAATCCAGAATATAGGGATCAATAATCATACTAAATCTTAAAATGAATATTCTAGAAACGATAAAAGAGAAGCTTGGACAGAAAATAACTGAAGATTGCTTCGAAAGTGCAAATATTGTTCTTTATACTGATAATGAGAAATTTTTCAAAGAGGGAGAATCAAAAGTAAAAGAAATAGTAAATGAGATTAAAAAGAGGATAGAATTAAGGGCAGATCAAAAAATACTTATGGAACAATCCGAAGCTGAAAAAAAAATAAGAAGCATTGTTCCAGAAGAAGCCGAAATAACAGAAATTATATTTGATATTCAAAGAAGTATAGTTGTAATAGAAGCAAAAAAACCAGGAATGGTTATTGGAAAGCAAGGTTCAATTCTTGAAGAGATAAAAAAAGCAACTCTTTGGGTTCCTCAGGTTCAGCGTTCTCCTGCAATAAAAAGCCAAATTACCGAGAGTATAAGAGAGGTTCTTTATGCTAATAATAATTACAGAAGAAAATTTTTACATTCTATAGGAGAAAAGATATACAGAGAGTGGAATCCTGAAAAAGTGGAAGAGTGGGTTAGATTAACTTTTTTGGGAGGGGCAAGGCAAGTTGGAAGAAGCTGTATACTCCTTCAAACTCCAAATTCAAAAATACTCCTAGATTGTGGAATAGATGTTGCTTCACAAGGGCAAGATAAATTCCCTTATCTTGATGTATCAGAATTTGACATATCCCAATTAGATGCAGTTATAATAAGTCATGCACATCTAGATCATGTAGGTTTGCTTCCTTATCTGTATAAGATGGGTTATAAGGGCCCAGTTTATATGACTCCTCCTACAAGAGATATTGCCGCGCTTCTTTCTTTAGATTTTATTGGTGTAGCTTATAAACAAGCAGCAAGTCCTCTTTTCGGTTCAACAGATATAAAAGAAATGGTGAAACATAGCGTATGTATTGGGTACAATGAAGTGACTGATGTTACTTCTGATATAAGATTAACTTTTTATAATTCTGGACATGTTTTAGGAGGAGCAATGGTTCATTTAAATATTGGAAATGGATTACATAATTTTCTTTATACAGGAGATTTCAAGTACGGAAATTCAAGATTATTAGATCCAGCAGTAAATATTTTTTCTCGTGTTGAATCGGTTCTTGCCGAATCTACTTATGGGGCAAAAGAAGATGTTCTTAATTCAAGAGCTAAATCTGAAGAAGAATTAGTATCAATATTAAATAAAGCTATTTTAAGAAAGGGAAAAGTTTTGATTCCAGAGTTAGGATTAGGAAGAGCACAAGAAACAATGCTTGTTCTTGAAGATGCAATGAATTCTGGAAAATTAGAGAAAGTTCCGATATATATAGACGGAATGATATGGGATATTAATGCAATACATACAGCATATCCTGATTTTTTAAGTTCAAAAGTAAGATCACTTGTTTTTCAGGATAAAAATCCTTTTGTTTCTGAAGTTTTTTCAAGGGTAGGTTCTTTTCAAGAAAGAAAAAAAGTTGTAGAGGGGGGGCCTTGTATTGTTTTGGCAACTTCTGGTATGCTTATGGGAGGAGCATCTGTAGAATACTTCAGAGAGTTTGCAGGAAATGAAAATAATGCACTGGTTTTTATATGTTATCAAGGAGTTAATTCTCTTGGAAGACAAGTTCAGGAAGGAGAAAAAGAAATAAAAATGAATGTAGATGGAAAAGAAGAAATAATCAAAGTAAACTTAGAGATTCATACTCTAAAAGATTTTTCTGCACACTCTGGAAGAAATGAGCTTGTGTCTTTTTTTAATAATATAAGACCAAAACCAAAAAGGATAATGCTTAATCATGGAGAAGTTTCAAAATCTTTAGATTTATCTTCTGCTTTGTATAAACTTAATAGGGTTGAAACAAATGTTCCAAGAACTCTTGAGACTTTAAGATTAAGGTAAGTTATAATTTAAATACTTCTTTTTATTATTTTTAATAATCTAAATAGAAAAATGAAGCATACAATAAAAATAACGGTAATACTTCTTTTAATGTTCGTAATAACACAATTTATAGGGCTTCTAGTTATTTATGCAAATCCTTTGAAAGTAGATTCTATTTCATCAGAAGGAGAAATAGAGGAAGTTGCAAATCCGTATTTAGAATGGATTATTCCTATGGAAGCAAAGACCAGCACAGATTTTATTTCTTTTTTTACTCAAATAATTCTTGCTTTTATTCTTGCAATAGGAATTCTTTTTTTTCTAATGAAGTTCAAAATGGAAATCTTTTTGAAAGGATGGTTTTTTCTTGTAATTACTATTGCCCTTTTTCTCACTTTTTTAGCATTTGAGAAAATAGTTCCATTTGTTATTGATTTGAAACTAGCCATAGTTTTAGCAGCATTTTTTGCACTATCTTTTTCTTATTTAAAGACTTATAAAAGAGGAATTTTTGTGCATAATTTTACAGAAGTTTTAATTTATCCAGGAATTTCTGTGATATTTGTTTCTATTTTAAATATATATACGATTATAGGTCTGCTTTTGCTTATTTCTCTATATGATGCTTGGGCTGTTTGGAAATCAGGGATAATGCAAAAAATGGCAAAGTATCAGATGAATAAATTAAATATTTTTTCTGGATTTTTTATTCCCTACCTTTCTAAAAAAGTAAAAGCTAAAATAAAAGAATTGAGAAAAAAGAAGTCAAAAAATAAAATAAAAGTTAATGTGGCTATTCTTGGAGGGGGGGATGTAGTCTTTCCAATAATTACTTCAGGAGTAGTAATGAAGAGTTTTGGTTTTATTCCAGCACTCTTCGTAATCCTTGGAGCAACTCTCGGATTATCTTATTTACTTTTCTTTGCAGAAAAAAAGAAATTTTATCCAGCAATGCCTTTTATAACTGTGGGAATATTGCTCTGTTTGAGTCTTTCCTGGTTAATTTTAGCCTAAGAATTAATTCTAATACTTGTTATTCATAAAACACTATTAAATGTTCTCACTATTAGAAGGTAACAAAACATAAGATTTATAAAACCCTGTTTGTCTATACTCTCAGTTAAAAATGATAACACAAAGAGAATTAATTGTAAAATTAAAAGATTACTTTGACTTAAATGTTTATGAAACTAAAGTCTGGTTAGCTTTACTTAGCAAGGGAATTGCTGCTGCTGGAGAGGTTGCAGATATTTCTGGAGTTCCAAGAAGCAGAACCTATGATGTTTTAGAAAGTCTTGAAAAAAAAGGATTTGCTATGGTTAAACTTGGAAAGCCTGTAAAATACATAGGAGTAAAACCAGGTGTTGTAGTTGAAAAGATGAAGAATAACCTAAAAAAAGAAACAGAGGATAAAATTTCTGCCTTTGCAAAAATAGGAGAAACAAAAGAGTTCTTTCAACTGGAAGAATTGTACACTTCTGGGCTTGACCCCGTAAAGAGAGAAGAACTTTCTTCATCTCTTAAAGGAAAGTCTAATATTTCTGCTCAAATTAGAGAGAGTCTTCAAAATGCAAAAAAAGAAGTTATAATTTGTAGTTCAGCATTAGAGATTTCTTCAAAGTTAAGGCTTTTTGCTCAAACTTTTTCAACCCTCCAAAAAGCTAATATTAAACTGAAAGTAGCCTTATTTGGAGAAGAAAAAATGATATCAGAGTTATCTAAAAAGCTTGGAATAAAAATAAAGAGAGTTCAATTAAATGCTAAATTTTTTATAATTGATAAAAATGAAATCTTATTTTATGTTTCTAAAGGAGAAGATGAGGATATTGCAATATGGTTAAATTCATCATTCTTTGCAGAGGCTTTTGCAGCTATGTTTGATAAAGCTTTAGAAAATTAAATATTCTTTATTTGATCTATAGACATATCTTTTACTTTTTCCTCATTTTTTTTAATCCATCTTTTCAAAAATTTTTCAATATTTACTTCAAACTTATCTTCAGAATAAAATCTGCCTTTTTTTAAAGAGACTTTCTTATGCCTTTTTTTAAAAGCGAGAACATTCTTCTTATCTTCTACGGATGGACCAGAAATAATTATTTTTTCTTTAGGTTTTACCGATAAGAAAATCTTCGCTTTTTTATTCCCTTCATAAATAAAGGCCTCTTTTTGAATTTCAAATCTTTTTTCAGTTTCTTTTTTAAGGTGATTAAAAAATTTTAAGAGTTTACTCCCAGCTATATCTCCTTCTTGCTTTGAAGTGACTAATTCAAAGCATACAAAATTTTCTTTATTTTTCTTAGCAATTTTTTTTATTTCTTCTATGTTTTGCTTTTTTTCTTCAAATGCTTCAATTTCTGGTTTTTTTATGAAATCTTTGCATTTTTTTTTGAACCTTTCAAAAGTCTCCGAAGAAAGAGCTGCAAGGACATTTCTTTGTTTACAAGTAGGATCTATTAAAACTATAGGTGAAAATAATTTTGAGCTATTTAAATCCAAAAGAATTCTTTTTTTATTTGGATATGCTTTTTCCATATCAATTATTATTCTCTCCTTTGAATTTGCAATTGCTTTTACAAAATTGAAAAAACTTTTATAATGAAATATTAAAAGTTCTAAACCATATCCAGAGAATCCTCTAATATACGATTCTGCCCCATAACACTCAGAAGCATAACAAAAAGCTTTGGCAATTTTTATTTCATCTAGTATTTTTTTATTTTTTATTTTCTTTTTTATATACTTTACATGAGAGTAAGAAAAATCAGTGATATTTTCTGCTTCAAAAGGTTTTTTTATTCTCTTTACAGGAATAATCTCCATAAAGAAATTTTGGGCTTCTTTTATTCTAAAATAGTCTCTAGAACCATGAATTCTTATAGGATCTTTAAAAGATTTTAGAAGTCTAGATGTCAAAAGAGAGAAATCTTCGTATGCATGTTTCTTTCCATATCTCACAAACAAATCTACATCATATTCTCCTTTTTTAATTGAAGTATTTTTTGCAAAGCTTCCACCAATAAACACTTCTGCATCTATTTTTTGAATTTTAATTTCTTTTTTTAGTATTTCAACAAATTTTTTTACACTTAACGAAATCTCTTTAACTTCGTTTGGAGAAGGTTTTATTTTTTTTAGAACTTCATTTATCACTTCTTCGTGTTTTTTCATTATTTCTTTTTTTACCTCTTATTTTTTCTATTTCTTTTGATTCTTTAGAATTTTTTTTCAAAGTAGGAGTTAGATCAATGATATATTTTCCTTCACCTATTTTATATACTATTGGTCTTTGTTTTTGAAAAATATTTGCTAAATCAAGTTCAAATTTGCCTTCTCCACTTACTCTAACAGATTCTATATCAAGAATTACTGGAGCATCCTCTTCATTTATTCCCGCTATCTCCCTTATTTCTTTTTCTATACTTTCTTTTTCTTTTTCAGGAATTTCTATTGGTTCTCTTTTTATTTGTTCTAATTGTTCTTCTTTGATATAAAAAAAGAAATGACTCCCGCAATTGCTACACCCTTCAAGAATCTCTTTTGAACCTATTGGAAAAATTTTTTTACAGTGTACGCATTGATGTGGCATAATAAATTAAAATAAAAAGACATTAAAAAGTTATCTAAATTTTAAGAATTACTTATTCAAAAGCAATTCAATTTTCTTAGGATTCTTTTTTATTTCCTTTACAATCGTTGCTGGACCGATAATTGTAATGGTTCCAAGTTCTCCTCCAGATATTGCTTTAAGGACATTTTTTCTCATTCTTTCAATAATTCCTTCTTCTTCATTTCCTTCTATGACTGCGAGCTCTATCCCTTTAAAGTTTTTTACGAATCCAATCATTGCCATAGTGTCTCCAATAAGCCTTGCTTCTTCTTCAGATTTTAATCTTCCCTGTAAAATAAGTATATTATTTGAAAGAACAATTGTCAAAATTTTCTTTATTCTAGAATTACTATCTAAGTGTCTTATTTCAGAATAAGGTAAAAACTGAATAGAAAGTCCTTTTATTTTACCTATACTTTTTTCGCTCTTTTTTTTGGAATCCATCTTATGTTTTTTTTGATAGCTTAAATAATGCTTCATAAAATTCTTCTATATTCTCTCCATATCTTGCACTTATTCCAACGACCTCATATTCTGGAAATGCCGCCTCTATTTTTTTTAAATCTGCCTTTTTAAGGTCTACTTTATTTGCAACAATAAGAACAGGTATTTTTCTTGCAACCAAGTTCCCGATTATTGTTATATTAACTTGATTATAAGGGTTTTCTGTGGCATCTAGAACAACTACTACTAAATCCATATCATCAAGCCATTTTATGCTCTCTATTACTCCTTGAGTTGCTTCTTTTGCTCTCTTTTTAGCATCTTTTTTTCCTAATTTATATTTTAAAAAATCTTCATAATCTATTTTTGTTGCAATTCCAGGTGTATCTATAAGTTTAAATGTAATCTTTTTTCCTTTATACTCTATTTCAACTCTTTCTTTGAATTGTACATTTCTTGTTTCATGAGGAATTTTACTTACGCTCCCTATTCCTTCTCCTGTGAAATCTTTACATATTCTATTTGCAAGGCTAGTTTTTCCTGCATTTGGAGGCCCATAGAAGCCTAAGCTCATTTTCTTCTTATTTCTAAATATTGTTGAAAATATTCTTTGAAAAAAATCTTTAAAAATTTTTATTACCATTTCTCTTTTTTGTTAACTAAGTTTATAAAACTTTTCCGTTTTTTAAAAAGGTTTTCTGAGAGGATTTGCTCCTTGAATCTGTTGTTTTGGTTTTTCTTTTTTGTTTAAAAGTTTATCTATAAATCTTGTTAGAGGAAGTTCAATCATTCCAGTTCTTTTTCCAGAGTATTTTTTTAGGACATATGTTACTTGTTCCCCTGTCCATCCAGATTGTTTAAGATTATTTTTCATTTGTTCTTCACCCTCTCCTTTTTTCTTAGCGATATCTACATATGAAATTAAATTATATAAATCATTTCTATTTTTGAATAAATAAGTTTCATACTTTCTTTTATACCATACTGAAAGGAAAGTATATGCTATGAATGCAGCAAGAAGAAGGAAAAATAATGAAATACTAATTATCTTTACTCTTGTCCTTATATTTTCTGCAATTGGAGTGATGTTTTCCTCTTCAATTAAAAGAGAATTTATTTCTGGAGAGAGAAATGTAGGGAGTTCTTCATATTCTATTATTTCAGAAGTGGTAAATTCTATTTCTTTTGTATTTTCATCTAGAATCCAATAGGTATAACCTCCACTTTCTTTTCCAAAATAATTTGTTTTATCTTTGAATTCTAAATCTTTCATTTGTTTTAAAAATAAATAGACTTTTTGATCAGGTTGATTTTTTTCTACATTTATTTTAATTTGTGTAAGAATATGTCTAGTTTCTCCATCAATTACAGCAGAAAACCTATTCATACTTACACTTGTTTTCATATTTTCTATTTGCCATCCAATAATTGCATTTCTATAAATATTTCTTTGTTTAGTAGAATATGTGCCCCCACCAATTTCTTTTAATATTTCCAAATCGATTTTATCTTCCATAGGATAAAAAGGTAAATTTTGAATTTTTGTTGTAATTGCAATTAATTCGGGAACTTCTATTAAAGAAAGATTAGTAATTATATTCAAATAATCTTCTTCTGTAGAAGCAAATTCATGTTCTCTTTGAATATCTTTTAATTTTTTTTCTGAATCGCTTACTTCTAATGCAGGAGTCAAGACTCTTTGAGTAAACTCATCAAATGAACTAATTTGTATTTTTATTCCTTCTAATAAATCAATTTTTCTTTCAATTTCAGAGGTAATTTCTTCTTTTGGAATTATTGCAAGAACTTCGAAAGTTTTTGAAGAAGTTAATCCTTCTGAATCTTGAACATCCACAGTTAAATAATATCTTTTGGATGCAGGATAAGTGTGTGTAGTTTTATTTATTAAAGTTTTTTGAATCGTTGTACTATCATTAAAACTCCAAGAGTAAGAGGTTATATTTTTGACAGAAGAGACTAACACTGTAAAATTAACTGGAACCATTGAAGGAACTGTTGTAGGATATATTCCTGTTATTTTAGGAAAATTTTTTATTTCAATTTTTTGAGAAAAAACTTTCTTTTCATTTAAATTCAAATTAAATGTTTTGTTTCCATATTCGCTAGGAACACTAAAGTTTCCAAACTCTAAAAATATTTTTTGAAAAGGGGCATTTATTTTTGGAGCAATTTTCTTTATAGAATATATCTCTCCTATTTCAGTCCCTCCCAAATTAGTTGTATATTCTACCTTTAAATTACTTATATTTATTTTTTGAGACTTTTGAGAAAAAACTTTAATCGGGATAATACATCCTTCTTCAGGGCATTCATCTGTTTTATATGTTAATTCAATATAATCTTTTATATGGTTCATAGTATCTTCAGAAGAATCTGAAATGAATATTTCTCCTACAGAGTCAAAACCCATACCTTGTGCAAATATTTCAAAGGCTGCGTTTTCATCTGGATTTCTTTCCGATTCTTGATAAAATCCGCAACCAGATATAGGATCAGAATATCCTCTTAATTTTAAATCTCCATCTCTTTCTGAATAGATGCAGACGTAATAAGCGGTTGGCTCTTTAATAAGATAATCAATAATACATGAAGTATTTTGAGATCCAGAAACTAGCGGAAGGTCACAGTTTATTCCTTCTATCTCTTCCATATTTAAATTGTATAAACCCATCTTTAACCCTCTAGCATCGCCTGTTTGATTATTTACCCATGCTCCTACTTTAAAAGATGGAGAAGGGGGGAGAAGTATTCTCTGACAGTGTTTGCTTGGGAATTTTCCAATTTTATATTGTTCCAATTCTTTAGAGGAATTAAAACAACCTCTAGTCAAAAGAGAATTGCATGAATCAGCTATAGAATATTTTTTATTATTTATAAATTCTACAGAATTATCATTTAAAATGTCTATTTCAAATTGACTAGAACATGAAGGCTCTGCATCGCTTTTAAGCGTAAATGATAAAGAAGTAATGGCTTTTATTTTTCCTTTTAGAACAAAGCCAATTATTTTTTCCTGCTCGATATTCAAAGAAAAATTTATACTTTTTTTACTCAATCCTTCAGTTTTATAATCCGAAGCACATCCTGCAATGTTACAATCGTATTCAAGTCCTTCATTTTCACTTAATAAATTTAGAAGAGAGATAGAATTGTTATTTGAATCTGTAAATAAAGAATCTGCAGGTTCATTTTCAAGACTGATATTTACCCATCCGGATATTTTTTCATCAGGATTATAATTTGTTTCAATGTTATGAGAGGCGTTACCTACCTCAAAATCGGCAGAAATGACGCCTAATAAAAATATAAACAAAAATATAAAACTAGCAATTCTCATCCTCTTTAATTCCATGTAACACTCATAAATAAAAAGAATTTATAAATGTTTATTTTGTCCTTAAATAATTCTTTAAATAATTATTTTTTTATTTTCTTTTTTAATTTATTCTTCTTATTCTTTTTTAATTTACTTTTTTTCTTCTTATGTAAGAAAATAAAATAATATATTATTATAATTACAATTAATGTAGAGATTATTTCCACTATAGTAAAGAATGAAAGAGCAATTGCTGTTGGACAAGGAATGCTAGATATGCAACCTAAAGGACCTTTACATTCTTCACATGATTCATAATCTGAATTAGGAATATGCCATAGACCATCTGGAGTCTGAAATGATGCTGCTTCGGTTTCAAAAGAATATGAATTATCTCCCCAATCTAAACCCTCAGTAAAATAACCATAATCAAGGAATCCATCATCTTCACAAGTATCTCCAGTTTCTAATCTGAACTCAGAGCACACTCCAAGATTGTATCCAGAAAAACCATCATTAGAATGATATATCGGGGGGTTATCGCCTACCGGAACACATGCTCCATCAGTTCCTAATCCAGGATTATTTATGCATTTTTCTTCTCCGTCCTTTTCAACCCATGCACAAGAGCAAGTTCTTTTATAATAACAATCAGTATACCCATTAACAGTTTCACCCGTTCTTTCATTACATGAAGAACCATCTTCTACATCCGTAGGAGTGGTTGCAAAGAAACAAGGGTCAGATTCGCATTCTGTAGGATTAGAATATACCCCACATCCTGAGGAAGATTCACACATCTCCATACTAAACTGGATAATTTCAGCAATTAAGTTTTCACTTTTAACTGTGTTTTCTGCTCCTTTTGCTAAAAAGTAAAATTGAAATTCATCTCCGGATAAATCTCTTCCTTTTCCTAAATCTGTTTTAGTAATTTCCCAAGTAGTAATAGTTCTTCCTGAGGCGTCTGCATAAGCGGTAATTGCATCACTATCTGTTCTTATTTTATCATCGCTAAGAATATCATCTTCATATATTTCAAAGATTGTAGAATCTCCTAGGTTCATTTCAGGGTAATCAAACACCATTATTACTTCTGTACCTCCTTCTGATAATACATTCATTTTATTTTCAGGAATTTCATTTCCATTTTTATCTCTCCAGTATGCTTGTGGAATAAAAGTTGCTTGTTCAATTGTAAATGAAATTTCGTTTGATTCTGGGCTTCTGTACCCTGCAAAAGTTCCTATGGCTTTTTCTTCAGTATATACTCCACTCCAATTAGCCGTGCTTATAACAGGAGAAGGATTGAAATTAACTCCGCTTTCTCCATTAGAATAAGCAGTACAAGATTTTTCCCCATTTGTAGGGAAATCTCCACTAAATGTACAGTTTATAGTTAATTTTCCATCTATTCCTGTATAAATTCCATACGTCTCATAAAGATTTATCCAATTTTTTTCTATGACTCCATCTTTCTTCAAATAAGCATATATTTCTGCTCCATATATAGGATTTCCAGAAAGATTTTTTAGTTCATATACAATTGTTTCATATTTACTTTCTTGATGATACTTTTGATTTGAAGAATACCAAGGATCAGTTCTAAAAATATTTAGTATATAACTTGTGTTTTCTGAAGAAGTAAATGGAGGAGAAAATAGGGCACTACAGCAAACTTTTATAGGGTAATCATTAAAACCTCCAATATGAGCATTTGTTAAAGAAGATAGAGAAAGAACTGGAATTGAATACTCTCCAGAACAAATTTCCTCTGACTGAGAAATGCAAACGAGATCTCCATAACAAACACTTACAGGATAATTACTTTCAGAAGCAATTTCTGCATGGGCATTAGTTAGTGCAGATAGCCTTATTATTGGGCTTTTTCCTTCACAATTAGAAATAGCACCTGGAAAATCTCCACAAAGTACATAATTGTAAAAAGGAGAGTTTGCTACCAATCCTCCATGAGCATTCGTAGAACTAGACAAAGCAAAAACTCTATTTTCTGAGTCACATTCGGATTTAAGACTTATTTGAAAATCGGCAGAAATAATTCCTAATAAAAATATCAACAGAAATATAAAACTAATACTTCTTATCCCCTTTAAATCCATATCAGAATTACAAGAAAAAAGAATTTATAAATGTTTATTCTATTCTGTTAATATTTATTAAATAATTAAAGATTATAAAATCTTAACCTTTTATAACAAGAAGAGGCTTTAATCTTGCAACCTTTTTATTTAATCCAATTTCATTCACAGTTTTTATTACTTCATCTATATTTTTATACACCTCTGGGGCTTCTGCTGCTAATCCATTTAAACTTCCAGTTTTTATTTCTATTCCTTCTTTTGAGAGATTTTTTTTAACTTCTTCTCCAGTAATATTTTTCATTGCTGAATGTCGACTACTAACTCTTCCTGCTCCATGGACAGTGCTACCAAATGTCAGTTCTTCTGCTTTTTTTGTTCCAACAAGGAGATAAGAAGCAGTTCCCATACTCCCCGGAATAATTACAGGTTGACCTATTTTTCTGTATTTTTGCGGAATTTCTTTTCTTCCAGGTCCAAAACTCCTAGTAGCACCTTTTCTATGAATACATATTTCTTTTTTCTTTCCATTTATAGTATGTTCTTCAAATTTTGCAATATTATGACAAACGTCATAGATTACTTCAATATTTATTTTTTTTTCAGGGAATAATTTTTTTATCTCTTCTCTCAACCAGTGAGTTATTAATTGTTTATTTGCAAACGCAAAATTTGCTGCAGCAGCCATTGCAAGAAAATAATCTTTTCCTAGCTCACTTTTTATAGGGGCATTAACAAGCTCTCTATCTTGTTCAGGATAACCATACTCTTTTTCCATTAATTGAATATAATCGCTTGCAACCTGGTGTCCTAATCCACGAGAACCGCAATGTATCATTATAGTTATATCTCCTTTTTTTATTTCAAATATTTTTGCGAGGGATTCGTCAAAAATTTCATCTACATATTGCACTTCTAAAAAATGGTTTCCTGCTCCGAGTGTTCCAAGTTGTCCTAATCCTCTTTTTATTGCTTTTTGGGAAACTTTTGAAGCATTAGCTTGAATCATACATCCTTCTTCTTCTGTATTAAGGTAATCTTGTTTTTCTCCATAACCCTTTTCAACAATATATTTTGCCCCTCCTTCAAGAATTTTATTTATTTCTCCTTTTTTTATTATAAAACTGCTTCCTCTTCCAACACCAGAAGGGATTTTCAAAAAAATAGCATCTATTATTTTTTTCTTATTGCATTCTATATCTTTTTTTGATAAATTAGTTTTAAGAAGTCTAACTGAGCAATTTATGTCGTATCCAACTCCTCCAGGAGAAATCACTCCTTTATCTAAATCAAATGCAGCAACTCCTCCTATACTAAATCCATATCCTTGATGTGCATCAGCCAAAGCGAGAGAATTTTCTATTATCCCTGGAAGGCATGCAACATTTTTTACTTGTTCAATAGTCTTATCTTCTTTTATTTTTTTAATAAGATTTTCACTAGCAAATATTTTTCCAGGAACATTCATTTTTCCTTGTTTAGGAATTTCATAAATATTCTCTGAAATCTTTTTTAAATCCATCTTCTTAGAAAGTAAAATCTTCTTTATATTTTTATTGGATTACTTAAAAAAATTTATATTTTTTAAGTCCGATAAAAAGGATAGTTTCTATAAGAATAACAATTCCTACTAAAAAATAAAAAATAATAGGAGAATTCTGAAAGGGTAATGAAATATTCATTCCATATATGCTTGAAATAAGTGTGGGAATTGCTAAAAAAATTGTGAAAATTGTGAGAACAGTTACAGTTTTATTAAGCTGATTTGAGAGCTTAGTGGAGTAATATGTTCTCATATTTGAAATTGATTTTAGATTGTATTTACAAAGCCCGAGGGTTTGACTTAAATCTATAATTAAATCTTCTAAGAAATCTCTATCCTCTTCTTTAAAGGATAAGGAGCTATGTTTAAGAATTCTATAATAATTGTCAATCATCGTTTCAAAAGGAGTAATGTATGAGTTAAGCTTATCTTCGTTTTCAATTAATTTTGCAACACTTTTGTTATCTAATTTATTAAGAGAAGATTTATTTTCTTTTATTTCTTTTACTATTCTTCTTACAGAGTATTCAAAATATTTTGAAATAAGATAAAGGAGATAAAGTATTTGAGTTGGTCCGGAAATATCTCTAAATTTTTTTGTGCTTTGAAGAGAAAATTTTTCAAATATTTCTAAATGATATTTAGATAGGGTTATTAGATGATTTTGAGTATAAACTACTAAGAAAGAACATAAGTATTCTTGAGAAATTTTTTCAGTAGGGGTGGAAAGATAAATATAGATATTTTCTTCGTCCGTTTCGGTTCTAGGAATTTCATGGATGTCTAACCCGTCTTTAAGATCTTCTTCATTTAAATCAAAGTTTTTAACAAGAGATTTTAACTCTTCATCTGTAGGGGCAGTTACTTTTATCCAACACCCTTTACCACAAGAAGGAACGCTTTTCATTATTCCTTCTTTTGTTCTTTTAAAGTATTCTATCATCTCCTCAAAAATACTTTTCCTTTTAAATATCTTAGTATATTATCTTTTTTTCTTAATTTTTTAATCAAGTTCAAAATGATAATTTTCTCCATGTTTTCCAGAGTAATGTATATTTTTTATAGGAATCCCTATTTCTTTTGACATTAAATTTAAAAAATAATTCATAGCCCCTTCCTCTTCTTTTTTAATTTTTAAATAGACTAAATATCTATAGTCTCCAAATTTAGTTATTCTTTCTTTTTCCGAATTAAATTTTATTTGAACTATTAATTTCATTTTTATACATCTAGGACTGCTTGACACACCCACCTATCTTTAATCTTTTTTACAAACATTTCATTATAAGTTATTGCTTTAACGTCTATTTTTATTTCATAATTTTTTGCAATATCTCCTAAGATTTCTCCTTCCAATTCAAAAGCTTTTTTTCCTTTTTTTATTTTTAAGTTTGTTTTAGATAAAAAGAAATTTTCACTGTCCAAAAAAAAGAGTAATTCTTCTAAAAAATTATAAAGAAGGTTTTCATAATCATTTCCTCTAACTTTTATCTTTTTTTTTATTTTTTCTTTTACTTTTTTATTAGACATCGTATTAAACATGGCTAGTGCAGAATTTTCAAAAGCTTTTTCTAAACTTTTCCCATATGCTTGAAACTTTATATCTGCAGTATGTTCAAAAAAAGTAAACTCTTGTTTTTTCATTATAATAATTAGAAATGCAAGTTTTTATTTTTATTCTTTTATTTTTCCCAACAAAATAAATTAAGTTGTCTTGGAGAGTAAAAGGTAGAATTTGATGAAACAAATATTGCTTGTGCATAAACGTCTTTCTCTATATCTTCTTCTATGAAACAAGGAAATGAAGAGATGTTGCATATTTTTGCTCGGCATTCAAGATAGAAAGGTTTTTCATTTTCAATTAGTGTTTTTATTTCGCTTGGGAATGAATCATTTGTCCAGTAGACTGGGAGAGGAGAAGCAAGAATATAATTCCTATATGTTTCATTTACTTGCATTTTTTTTAAAAGTCCGAGTTCATTTGAATATATTTGCCCAGAAATATCTCTTTTCTGAGTAAGGTTTTCTTGAATAAGAAAAGGCACAATTACCATAACAAGAGTTATAGCTAAGAATGCTTCAATTATATGTATAAATCCTCTCTTGTTTCTTAAAATTTTTTTTACCATACACTTATCCTTAATATTCCCGAATCTATATTTGAATGATTATCTACATAAGTAAGAGGAAACTCTCTGTAATAGACATTTCTTGATTTTGCTTCTTTTTCAGAAGAAATTGAAGTATCTCCCGTAGAATTTATGAAGAAAAAAGCAAACTCTTCCTCTTTTGGTATTCCTAGAGATGTTTTTAACTCTTCGTATGAAGAAGAATAAATAGAGTTTAATTCAACTAATCTATATTCAAATGGATATTTTTCAGTATGTATAAATGAAATAAAGAAATCATTTCCTTCAGAGGGGGTTGCACAATTTTCAGAGGAAAGGAGAATAGGATCTAAACTCTCTGAAGAAGAATAAACTCTAAAAAATCTATCTTCACCCGTCCAATCTATTTTTACAGATGGATATTCATATTTTGAATCAATTTTTTGTTCAAGAGTGTTTTTTACTACAACATTTTCTCCTGTGTTCCACCCTCCTTCTGAAAGAGTTATACAATCTTCTGAAGGGCTATAACTAGAATGTATTTTTATTAGAGTAAGAGTAACGTTTGAAGAGACATTATTTAAGATTATTTCTTTTAAAGAATTAATAATAGTAGTTTTATCCCCTTTATCTTTTATTGTAGGTTCAATCATTATGAACACTGCAGAAATAAAGAGGATAAACATGCTAAAGGAGATTATCATTTCAACGTGAGAGCCTCTTTTTCCTATAGATTTCATTTTATAAAATAAATTATTTATTATGCTAGCTAAACTACAAAAAGTCCTGCTATTGATGAAACTAACATCGCAGCCATGGCAAGTGCAAAAGAGTGCTTTACCCCTCCTTTTAATGTTCCTTCAGATAACATTCCAATTGCGAGTCCACTGAATATTCCCTGAACAACAAGGAGAAATAAGAAAGCATTGGATATTTCTGCAGGATCAATTGCAGCACCACTTGTAGATATTTCTCCGCTAATTGCAGAACCCATTCCAGTCATTCCTCCAATAATTGGAACTATCTTAAATTGCATAATTAAAACGATACCCATAAACACAAAGAAAATAATATATCCTTGAATAATTAAATTTGAAATTGAAGCTTTTCTTTCTTTCTTTAATTTGTCTGTAGTATTAACTGCTTCTACTACTGATTCCAAAATTTCTCCTATATTTCCTCCAGCTTTTTCTGCTTGCCCTATAAGCGTTATTGCTCTGGAAACTATTTTATTGTCAATATCTCTAGAAAAAATTTGTAGTGCGGAACTCAAAGGAAAACCCATTTTTATTTGATTTGCAAGTTTTTCTATGTGTTTTGTTAAGACACCGTAATCTTTTCCTTTAGAATTTATTATGCTTTTGCTTATAGGAGTACCAGTTTTTACGCTTTCAACTAGATTTCTTGCAAATTCGAGAAACATATCTTCTCTTTCTTTTTCTCTTCTAGATTCATTGATAACTTCCCATACAAATGGAAGAATTCCAATAACTATTCCCATACCCATTATCAAAACAAAAAACTTTGTTCTAAAGAAAAAAAGAGAAATTATAATTACAATTATTGAAAGAATAATTCCAATTATTTGTTCTTTTTCAATCTCCATGGGGGGACTTCTCCTGAATTTTTATTATTTTTTTATTTTTCATTTTATTGTGATGGTTGTTTTATATATAAAAATATTAAAAAGAAAATATTTGCTATTGTAACCCCAAAAACAGTGATTACTCCTATCATTGATGTGCTTAGAGAGATTCCTAATCCGCTAACTCTCATAATAATTAATAAAAGCATTAAAATCATAGGGGCAGCTATGACTACACTAAGATATATATCCATAAAAGTTTCAGTAGATTTATTATATTTATCTCTTTCAAGTTTATAGTCAAATAAAAGTGTTTCAGCTCTTTTTTCAAAGAATTGTGAGAGGTCTCCTCCAGCATTTATTGTAGTTGAAATTCCGTTATAAAGCTCTGCTAGTTTTGCACTAGGACAGTTGAAAGCACTATTTCTCAGAGCACTAACTAAATCGTATCCGTATAAATTTATTTCATTTATTATTTTTGAAAACTCTTTTTGCATGTGTGGGTATTCTCCAGTAGAGATTATTATTTCAAACATTTTACTTGGGCTTTTCATAGCACCAGCGATAGAAGACATGTGTATAGTAACGAATGGAAGTTCTTGATTTATCTTCCCTTCTATAGATCTCCTTTCAAGAGAAGGATAATAATACATTAATAAGTAAGTCCCAATAGGGAGAACAAAGAAAAGCCAGAAAAACTTTGCAGCTCTTGATCCAATCGGCTCTTGAGTAAAACTAATAGCCATATTTATTAAATTAAAATTAAAAAACAATAAAAAGACATACAAAAGAATAGAAGCAAAAAATGAAAGAAGCGTTGTGAAAAAAATAACAGATACATAGTTCTCTGGAATAAATTGTAGATTTGCCTTAACAAGAGAACGTTTTAAATCCGAGAACATTCCTTCATTTATTAGTTTCCTTGATACAGGATAAAATGTTCTCACAGAAAGATTAACATAGCTACTAGGTCTAGTTTCCTTAACTATTTTTTTTACATCTTCTTTTTTCCCTATCCTTTTAATGCTAAGTTTCTCCAGAAAAGTAAGATCTTTTTTTCTGAGAGGAGGAGAAATTTCTTCTTCTACAGAGAGCATATAATTTTTTTCTAATCCTTCTAAAGAATCTTTTTTTTCTAGACTTTTAGGAGAATCTTTAACAAGAGATAAGTCTAAGGGCTTTTCAACAGAAATTTTATTTAATATCTCTCCAATTTCTTCTTTTTCATTTTTTATTAGTGTTTTTGTAAGAGTTGTTTGTGAAGATAGGATATTTTTATCCGATTCTTTTTTTGCATTTTTTAGATTTTCTTCTAATTTTAGAAGTTCTTCTATAAGTTTTATCTCTTTAGACACCTTTCCTTTTATTGTCTCTATCAATTCTTCATTCATTTTAAATGTTCAACGATTTGCCCTTGAATTTGAATAAACAATTTTCTTAATTTATTGAATTCATTGGCATTTTCTTCTAGAATAGTTTTTTCCATATTTCCTAGAATTTCTGTAAGAGAAGAAGTCATCTGTTTAAGTGCAATAAAATCCTCTTTTTCCATCATATCAGAAGACAAAAAGCATTATTAAACATTTTGATTTTAGTTTCTAATAAATTATTTCAAAATCTCTTAAAATTTTTTCTGGTTGTTTATAATATATATTTATTATTTCTTGAACTTCTGCAAATCCAAATATTCCTCTTTTGTAAAGCACATATAAAAGTTCAACTCTTCTCTTAAACTCAAGATTTATTTCTTCAAGACTAAGTCCAGATCTTTTTGATATCTTTTCAAAAGATTTTATATTTCTTTTGAAATAAAATTGATCATCAACAGGATTCCAAATAACAGGAGTATTAGTTAATGCAACTCCATCCTGAGTAACGTTTATAATTTCCACGATTTCTCTGAGTTTTCTTGTTTCTTGTTTATTTACTGTTGCGTGAGTCATTATACATACAGCATCTAAAACATTCAATAATGTAGGAGAGAGCTCTATCGGAGGAGTTTCAAGTCTTTTTATAACTGTATCTACTGATTCTGCGTGTATTGTACTTATAGAAGAGTGTCCGGAAGCCATTCCCTGAAATAATACTGAAGCTTCTTGTCCTCTTACTTCTCCAACAATTACATATTCCGGATTTTGTCTAAAGGAACTTTTCAAAAGTGCAAATAAATCTATTTCATCTTCTCTTCTTCCACTGGTTGATGCTCTTGCAACACTTGGAAGCCAGTTATCTCTTGGAAGATTTAATTCAAGAGTATCCTCTATACTAACTACTCTTGCTTCAGGAGGGATAAAAAATGCAATAGCATTCAAAAGGCTTGTTTTTCCAGATGAAGTTCCTCCAGCAATTAAAATATTCATTTTATGTTCAACTAACAACCAGAGATATGCTAGCATCTCTGGACTTAGAGTATTAAAAGATAAAAGTTGAGTAGGAGTCCAAGGGGTTTTAGTGAATTTTCTTATTGTAAATGTTGGGCCTTTATTTGTAATATCTTTTGTGTAAGTAGCATTAACCCTACTTCCATCTGGAAGAGAACCATCAAGAATTGGCTGAGCGTATGAGACATATTTTCCGCATCTTTGAGCAAGCTTTTCTACAAAACTTTCTAATCTAGAGTTATCTGAAAAAATAAGATTTGTTTTTAGTGTTCTGAAATTTCTATGAACAATATATACTGGTGTTCCCATACCATTACACTCTATATCCTCAACGAAGAAATCTTTTAATAATGGATCTGTTTCATTAAATCCTATGAAATCACGGCATATATAATAGAATATTTTTCTATAACTATCATAGCTTAAATTCATTCCAAGTTCAACAGCAATATACTTAAATCTCCTATCAAGATATTCAAGCAAAGAGTCTAGTTCTTTGTTAATTATTTCATCGAAATTTATCATTTCCCTCATAGTAGTAATTATTTTTTCTTTACATTCTTTCTCGTAATCAGTAAGAACTGGTTCTTCTATTTCATAAACTACTTCGTATTTTAGAGGATTCCAATAAATATGTGCATAAGCAAAAGGAGCGATAAGGCAATATCTTACATCTATTTTAGATTTATCCTTTATTTTTTTCAATGGAGGAATTCTTGGAGAAAAATCTATGAATGCTCTAGGATACTTGTGAATCTGCCTCACTTCTTTTTTAATTTCCTCTTTTATTTCCATTTAAATTAAACCAACTTCTACTTCTATTTTTTCCGAGCCTGTCCCTCCTTTATTCTCAACATACAATCTATATAAAGCATTTGATTGAGTCAAAGTCTTTATCTCCTCTTTTCCAGAGTAAGTAATATTCATACTTTCACTATAATTATTCAAGAGTGTTATTTTATTCATGCCACTTCTTTCTAAAGTAGTTATTTCTATTCCTTTTTCAGAATAAACTTCTCCTGGTTCAGTATAAGGATATTTACTATCTATTTCAAAAATAATACTTTCATTTATAGGATCTATCTTAAGAGAACCTTTTTTTATAGAGATTTCAAGAACTCTTCTATTCCCTTCTCCATTTCTGGAAACTTCATAAATCTTAGAGTTTAAGTCATCCATAAGTTCTATACTTTGTTGGATTACAGATTTATCTTGAAACTTTTCTATTTCTGGTTTCACATACGTGAGGACCAAGGCGATTATAGCAAATGCAATTATGGTATAAAGAACTGTTTCAACCCAAACTTGAGCTTTTTTATTAAAATGAATTTTCATTAAATTCTTCAAATCCCCTTTTATTATATTTATCTAAATAGGTTTATAATATTTTCTTTTTAACTTTTAATAGTTAGAACAAATTTCTATATTTGTAATAGAATCTGATTCTTGACAAGTCTCTTCCCCTATAACTGGAGCGATTCTTATATAATCTGGGGCTTTATTAAAACCATGATAGATATATGTTTTTCCAGAATTCTTTCCAGGAGCAGAAATTCCAGAACTGTTTGAAGGGTAATTTGTAATTGGGAAATCACTAGAGAATGATTGACTTGTATAGTTAATGACATAAGTATTAGTAGATCCTTCGCTACCTATACTTAATATAACTCTATCCACATCGATATCTGAAATACCTATAGAAAAATAAGTTTCACTACTAGTGATATTAAAACAAGTATAAGCTTCATTTATTGTAACTTTATTAAAATTTCCGAAACAAGATTCCGTATTTTTTAATTCCTTATTTACCATATTGCTTACTACACTCCAAACAACTGCAATTAAAGCCATAACTAGAACTACTGCTAAAATTGCAGATACAATTTCAGACATACCTTTATTTTTAATTTTTCTTTTCATTTTAAATAATTATTTCACTCTCGTAGGTTCCTTGTTCACAACTATATGTTTTTTTTGCTCCACTTTTTGTTTTTCCAACCAGTATAGGGTTGATAATTATTTTTTGTAAGTCCAATTCTCCTACATCTGGAATAGACGTTGAAGCAACTCCTCCTTGAGTAAGCCCAGCAGGAGGCCAATCATCATCTATCTCTCTAAAGCTCATAGTCTCATAACTTCCTTTTTGAACAAGCCTAATGCTAAGATCATAGATTGGGACTTCCCCAAGATTTGATACCGCTATTTCTTCATCAGAATAACTAGCATCAAACTCTACTTTATTACAAGCGAGTTTTATATTCTCGCTACCAAATTTTGTTATTGCTTCTTCTCCTATTCCTCTCATGAATAAAAAGATTATGAGGGCAATAACAATAACGAGTGCAATCAGAAGAACAGTTGCAATAACTGGTGAAACACCCTTTTTCTTAAAATCACTCATTTTAACATCAAATTTTTCAAGTTTTTAAATTTTGCTAAGAACAGGTTATTTTTTCTCTTACTAATGCTTTTCCACAACTAACCGTTCTTAACCTATTTTCTTCTTGTTGAAATCTTATTGGAAGAATGTCTATTGAATAAATTTCTTTTTCGATATCATCAAAACTTGCAAAAACCGAAC
>CAZAGO010000004.1:0-38564 GCA_964485045.1 Candidatus Woesearchaeota archaeon
AGCTCGAAACACAAACCAAGGTTCAAATCCTCGATGATATGGGACTGCCCGGATTTGAACCGGGGTCATAAGGT
Source organism: Candidatus Woesearchaeota archaeon (assembly GCA_964485045.1). Classification (GTDB taxonomy): domain Archaea; phylum Nanobdellota; class Nanobdellia; order Pacearchaeales; family GW2011-AR1; genus CAZAGO01. The sequence goes on from CAZAGO010000004.1 coordinate 75, forward strand.
CCCAAACCTCATAGGCTAACCAGGCTACCCCACAATCCCATCTAAAATTGAAGTAAAAATTTATTTATAAACTATTGTTTTACTTCTTCTTTGAGGCGGGCGCTGCCGCTGGTGCTTTGGCTGCCTCCTTACCTTCTTTCTTCGTATCCTCTATCTGTTTGAGTATCTTATCTTGTTCTACTTTTAGTTTAGCAAAATGCTTATTCAATAAATCTTTCTTTTCTTGAGAAGGCTGAGTTTTTCCTTCAGATATTTCTTTATCATATTTGCCTTTATCAATATCCTTTTCAATCTCAGAAGCAAATTTATTTTCTATTAATATTCCAAGACTACCACAACTTCCAACAACTGTTTTAACCGCTGCCTTTAAATTATCAGATAAAAGATTTGGAGATTTTGTTTTTGCTATTGCAATTATTTGTTCTATTGAAGCATTTGCAACTTGAACTTGTTTCTGAACTCCTGAACCTTTTGTAATTTTAAATTCTGATTTTAAAAGTTCTGCTGCTGGAGGAGAAAAAACATTAACTTCTATTTTTCCAGTAGAAGGTTCTAAATTTACTTCTACAGGAACTTTCATTCCTTCAAAGTCTTTAGTTGCTTCATTTATCTTTTGAAGAACAAGATTCATACTAATTCCGGTAGGTCCAACTTTCTGACTAAGAGTTGGTCCTGGTTTCATATTTCCTCCTTCGGCAAGTATCTTAATTATCATTTTTATACAGTGTGGGATTATTTAGTTTAATTAATCTTTCTTTTAAATCTGCAAGGCCATATTTAGAATAATCATTTTGTTCTGCACAACCGCTTGTTTTAGCTAAATTTTCTAATCTATTAATTTCCTTTCTTAAACAAATTTTTCTTATTTCATTATACTCTTCTAAGATACTGCTCATTTTTTTCTCCCATTTATTTATTACATCCCCCAATGGAGTTTTTATTGTTTCATAATCTTTTTCTAAACACTCATTCATTTTTTTCTCCTAAATCTTCTCTTCTTATGACTTTAACATTATCCAATTTAATTGTAACAGGTAGTGGAACAACTGCTCCTAATAAGCTTACAACAACTTCTTCTTTTTGAGTGTCTATTCTTAAAACTTTTGCTTTTTCTTTTTTGAAAGGTTCTGAAATTATTTCTACTATATCTCCTTCTTTTATTGAAACAGTAGTTGCAGATGGTTCCACCATATTTTGTATTTCTTCATATTCTAGAGTTTTTCCAACGATTCCTTTTACATAAGGAATATTAAAAACTGCTTCTTCAGCAGAATCTCTATCTTCAGATTCAAGAAGAATATACCCTCTAAGTCCATGAGGACGAGATACAGAAAAGATATTCAATCCTTTTTTTTCTATTCTATCTGTAATCATGTCTAATGCTCTTTCTTCCTTATTTGTTGTAACTTTTATTATAAATATCATTTTCTTGTTTTGACTAACTCCTTAATTTATAAGAAGCAGATAGTATTATTTAAAAAAATGAGTTTATAAAATTTTCTGATTGAAAATTTTACCTAAAAAAAGGAGCTACGATCATAGAGACCAAAAATCCTAAAATTCCAATAATTAAAATTCCTATTGCTGAAACTTTTGAAATCATTTCAAACTCTTTCATTGTTGGCTTTTTCATTGTAACCCAAACCCTTTTACACTGAAAAAAGAAAGTGTTCATTGATGTTAAAACTTGATTCATAAAAAGAAGTAGTCTGGAGTATTTTTAAAGGTTACTTCAAACTCACTTTATCTTCATTTCAAATGAACCATCCCAATCTTTTGGAGGGGCATGCTTAGAATATTCCTTACATCTTTCTATGAATAATATGCAAGATTTATCTTTTGGTTCTTCTTCCAAGCATTTCTTAAATCTCTTTTCAGCTTGAGAAAATTTTTTATCAAAATAAAGCGAAAGAGCTTCTTCGTATTCTTTAGTAAAATTTTTTTTGTAAGCTTTCCATAGCAGTTCGTATATTTCAACAGCATTTTTTTTACCTTTTACCTTAACCCTATCTAAAAGCCTGCATTCAAAATCTTCTTTAATTAAATCTCTAGTCTCTTTTGAAAGAATTATTTTCACTCCATATTGCTTTGTTAACCCCTCTAATCTTGAAGCAATATTAACTGCATCGCCCATTGCAGTATAATCAAATCTTTCATCCGAACCCATATTTCCGATTACTGCATCACCAGTATTTATTCCACACCCAATATTTATTTCTGGAAAATTTTTTTCTTTCCAATCCTCTTTTAGAGATTCTAGCTTTCTTACTTGTTCTATTGCAGAATTACAAGCCATTTTTGCATGTTCTTTTTGAAAGAGAGGAGCATTCCAAAGTGCCATTATTGCATCTCCTATAAATTTGTCAACTGTCCCTTTATTTTTTAAAATAATTTTAGTCATCTCGGTAAGATACTCATTTATTAAATTAACCAATTCTTCAGGAGATAATTTCTCACTTATAGAAGTAAACCCTCTTATATCACTAAAAAAAACAGTAATATTTCTTTTTTCTCCTCCTAATTTTAGTTCATGTTTCCCTTTTAAGATTTCATTCAAAAGCTCTTTACTTATATACTTTCCAAAAGCACCGGTGAGATATGTGCTATGTTTTTTTTCTTCAAGATAATTCAATGCAACTCCCGCTCCAGTGAATATAAAAAGAGATATTGGAAAAAAGAAAAAATCAATAAGATAATTATAATTATTAAAAAAGAATATTCCTGCGAGAGAATAAATAAAAATTATCAAAAGAAGAAGAGGAATAAGATAATATATTTTTATTCTTGAAAAAAAGAAAAATCCTGCAAAAGAAAAAAGAAAGACTAAAAAAAAGATAGAAAAAGTTCCTTGTTTTTTTAAGAAACTTTCTAAAAAAATATTTTGAATTATATTTGCATGAACTTCTACTCCTGGCATAGCTATTCCTTTTGAAGTTGGGACAAAATAATTATCATGAAGATTTGGAGCCGTTGCTCCAATTAAAACAATTTTTCCTTTAAAATCAAAATTCCCTTTAAGAACTTCATACGCTCCAATAGAATAAAAAGCATTTGGACTCGAAGCAAAATTTATTGAATAAATCCCTTCTTTAAAATTGCTTCTTCCAGAATATGTTTTGTACACTTCAAATGCAAAAGGAAGTTCATCTTGCAAAATTCCAACCTCCACCTCTCTCAAAACTCCATCTGAAGAAGAAAGTAAATTTGTATATCCCGTATTCTTTTCAAAAATAGGGTGAAATAAATTTCCAGAAACAATCTCAGAAGCTAAAACGACATTATTCATTGACAAAAGAGTATCGTTTAAAGAAGAATCATTAGTGCTTGGCTCAAAAAAAGAAACATCAATTCCTACAACCTTTGCTTCTTTTAATTTTGGTAAAAGTTCTGAAAAAACTTGTCTATCCCAAGGCCATCTACCTATTTTATTTATGCTCTCATCGTCTATCTTTATTATAACTATATTTTCCAAAGGTCTTTTTTCTCCCTGAAGACTATCTCCCAGAACATTTCTAACATGAGAAAAAGAATTAACAAAAATAAAAAATGAAAAAATAAATAAAATTAAAAAATAAACGAAAAGGCTCTTTTTAGAAAAATATTTTTTTTGCATTTACTGCATTCAAAGAGAAGCGTTCATCTCTTTTATTTTATTTGTTATAAAAATTATTTTTTCAACTGAATCCAACTTTATAGGGGATTTATCTCTTATTTCTTCTAAATTTATTTCCCCTCTATCTGCTTTCTCCAAATAATCTTGTATATCTTCATCGGTAAACTCGTATCTTTCTTTAAGCATATCTATCTTTTTTTGGTGCTTGGCTAATTCTAAATTTCTCAATTCTTTTAGATGTTTTATTACTTCAGCCTTTTTTGTTAAAATAATCTCTTTTTCTTCGGAGGTCATTTCTCTCTCCTTTAAAATCTGTCCAAAGTCTTCTATTGCTTTTCCCTCTTCAACTAAAAAAGACTGTTCCATTTTCTCATAATCAACTTTTCCTTCTCCTACAAATAAAAGGGAATCGTTAAAATAAAATCCTGTCCCTCGCACAGAAGCAACGCTTGTGCTTGTCCTAATTGTATATTTGTTTATACCTAATAATCCTGTAACCTGGCTCCATGTTCCACCATTCTCTTGGACAAGCTCTAAATTCTTCTTAGCAATCTCTTTTAAAGTAATCGTAGTTCCAGAATCTAAAACAACAACCACACTTTCATAAAGAATTATAGAAGCGCTACCAGTATCCGATACAGAGATTACATCTTTCTCTTCTAAAATTTGACTTTCAAAAACTTCTTTTCCATTAATAAAAACACTGTCTTTTTCAACTAAGAGCCTAGCGCTTATAGTTTTTGAAGAAACAAAAGAAAGATATAAGACTAAAAATATAACAAGAATGACTGCAAAAATTGATGTGAAAATTATTATTTTTTTAAGGGGAATATCCATAGAATATTACTGTTTTTTAAGTTTATAAAAATACTCATTCAAGAAAATCTATTCCAAGCTCTTCCTCTATCTCTTTATGTTTTATTCTCTCCCTTCCTTCTCCATGTCCTAGAATTTGAGAACTCTTTACCCCTGTAACTATAAGTAAAACTCTTATTGATTTATCCATATCCTCTGCTATTTGGGCCCCCCAAATTAATTTTGCCTCAGGATTGAGTTTTTCACCAACAGCCTCTATTATAGATTTACATTCTTCCAAACTCATATTTGGTCCTCCAACAATATTAACTAAAGAACCGGTAGCATCCGCAATATCTACATCAAGCAGAGGATTTTGTATTGCCTTTTCTACAGCTTCTATTGCTCTATTTTCTGTATCTGCCTCTCCCATTCCAATGAGAGAAACTCCTCCTCCAACCATAACTGCTCTTATATCTGCAAAATCTAAATTTACCAGTCCAGATGTTGTTACAAGTTCTGTTATACCTTTAACTGCATTTGTTAGTATTTCGTCGGCAATTTTGAACGCTGTGTGAAGAGGCAAATCTGGTGCTAATTCTAATAATTTATCATTTGGAATAACGATAAGTGTATCAACAATTGATTCCATTTTATCTAATCCATCCATCGCATTTTCTATTCTCTTTTTTCCTTCTATTGTAAATGGAAGAGTTATTATTCCAATTGTGAGAGCTCCTTGCTTTTTTGCAAGAGAGGCTACTACTGGTGCAGCTCCTGTTCCTGTTCCTCCTCCAAGCCCACAAGTTATAAAAATCATATCCGCCCCAGAAATTTTCTTTTTTATCTCGGATTCGGATTCCTTTGCAGCTTCCTGCCCAACTCTAGGATTACTTCCAGCACCTAATCCGTGCGTCAATTCTTTTCCGATAAGTATCTTTTGATCAGCATTTGCATATAGTAAATCCTGGGCGTCAGTGTTTATTGCAATTAGCTCTCCTCCTTTTATTCCAATCTCCCTCATTCGACTAAGAGAATTTCCTCCCCCGCCTCCAACTCCTATAACTTTTATCTTTGCTGCTTGCTTTTTTATGAGTTCCGCAAGCTCCTTATCTATCTCTCTAACTTCTTGAGAAATATCTGAAGGGTACTTAGGAACGGTATTTTTTGTATAAGTATTTTCCATCATAAAAATAACCTCTGATTTTTTTAAACTCTCTAATAGGCGATGATGAGCAATTTCTTTCATTTTCTAGTATCAAAATTGCATAAAAATGCTTTTCAGAACTTTTATTATACTCAACTCTTTGCATTAGTTAAAATAATTCCCTATGTTTATAAAAATTGTTATAGTGTAAAAAGCTACACAATCATTCTTTCTTTTCTATCTCTTGAATTTCTTGAACTTCAAGATCCATTTCAAATATATCCTTATATTTTTCCTTAAAAAGAGCTATAAAATTGACCATGTCTTTTTTAGCTTTTAAGATTATTTTCTTATCTTTAACTTCAAAATCAAAATTTTTTCTAAACAAAAATTCATTAAAAGCGCCAATCTTTTCTTTAATATCTTCTACTTTTCTCAGGACTTTTATTTTGTAATTTACATCTTTTCCAGAAAGAGGATTATTGAAGTCTACTATAACTCTTCCTCCAGAAGAGGAAATTATTTTTGCTAATCTTCCATCAAAAGAAAACATAGTCCCAGGAATAGGGTTTAATTTATGCTCTCTAAAAACCTTTCCAGGTAAGACTTGTACAAGAGCAGAATTCCTATTTCCAAAGGCCTTTTCAGGAGAAAGCTCTAGATAATATTCACCTAAATCTTTTCCAAGAAGAAAATCCTCTACAGATTTTAAGAACATCCCTTCTCCAATGCAAAAAATAAAAGGTTTTGGCTCAGAAGATAAATTTGTTTTTTTCAAATCTTCTTTTATATTGGAATCAAAAATCTCTCCTTCTTTTGTTTTTCCAGTAAATTCTATTTCAATAAAATCTTTTTTTTGTAAAACCATATCTTTTTTTGAGTAAAAACGTTTATAAATCTATTTTTTTTGAATAGATTATGATTTTAAAAATAATTGATGCTACAGAAATAAGAAGTGGAACAAACATTCTAATTGAAGGTATCCCTTATACTGTAAAAAAAATAGATATAAGTAAGACTGGAAAACATGGACATGCAAAAGCAAGAATAGAAGCTATTGGAATTTTCTCTGAACAAAAGAAAATAATTGTTGCACCGGGGCATGAAAGGTTTGAAGTTCCTATGATTAACAAGAATAAAGGGCAAGTTCTTTCTGTAGGAGATAAAGTAAGTATAATGGACTTAGATAGTTTTGAAACAATAGAAGTAACGTGTGAAGAGTCTTTAAAAGAAACTATTAAAGAGAATGATAACGTAGAGTATTGGGATGTTTGTGAAGAAAAAATAATAAAGAGGAAAATATAATGGCAAAAATATTAGAAGCAACTAATCGACTTTTCAAGAATGTTTTTGTATGTAAAGTATGCCATAGCAAAATAAAATCAGATCCTCAAAGAATTTTAAAGGGAAAAGTTAAATGCAGAAAGTGCAGTAAAAAGAGATTTAGGCCTTTGAAAAAGAAATAGTAAAAAATGAGTTTTATTTGGTACGATTTAGGTTTATTATTTGTATTTGTGGTGATGATTTCTTTTTTCCTATATTCTAAAAGAAAAAATATTCAAAAGGAAGGTTTGCTTCTTCTATATAAAACGCCTTGGGGAATAAATTTTATAAATAAAATAGGAAAAAAGTACAAAAGAACTATGAAAGCTTTAAGCTGGCTTTCAATAATTTCTGGATATATTCTTATGGCTGGAATGATTTACCTTGTATTTAAAATAATACAGATTTATCTTTTTAATCAAGACATAGTTCGGGCCATAAAAGTTCCTCCTATAATGCCTCTTATTCCATACATAGATAAGATAGTTCCAGGACTCCCTAGTTTTTATTTTATTTATTGGATTTTAATAATTATAATAATAGCAATTCCACATGAATTCGCCCATGGAATTATTGCGGCATATAATAAAGTAAAAATAAAAACTACAGGTTTTGGTTTCTTTCCTTCTTTCCTTCCAATTTTCTTAGCAGCATTTGTAGAACTTGATGAGAAAGTAATGAATAAAAAAAGCAAATTCAAGCAAATGGCAACCCTTTCTGCAGGAACATTTGCAAATGTAATTGTAGCGTTTCTACTTTTGGGAATTCTTTGGATTACTTTTCCGCTTTTATTCGTTTCTTCAGGGGTTATATTTGATACCTATTCATTATCTCTTCTAAATTCTAGCAGCATAATCACAATTGATGGAGAGAATATTTCTTTACTTGATTATGGAATTCTGATTGAAAAAACTAATAAAGAAAATATAACTGAAATAAAAACTTCAAATAAAACTTATATCCTAGATAAAGAGTTGGTATCAAAAGAGGGTTACGAAGAAATTTTTGATATGGGATATCTTGTAGTTTATGAAGATGCTCCTGCAATAAGAGTTGGTTTAGAAGGAACCATAGTAAAAATACAGGAAAAGAGAGTAAAAGATACAAAAGAACTCCAAGAAGAAATGAAAAAATACTCTCCAGGAGATAATATTACAATTTCAACTCTAATAAATGATTCTGAAAAAGAATTTCAAATAACTCTTGGAGAAAGTCCAAAAAATAAGACAACCCCTTGGGTAGGTGTTGAAATATTAAATACTCAACAAAAACCTCTAGCTGTATTTTTGTCTAAGATTATGAGCTTTAGAGATGCACATACTTCTTATTCTCCAAGATTAGGGGAATTTAGTATGTTTATATACAATCTTCTCTGGTGGGCAACCCTCATATGTTTCAGCGTAGCACTAGTAAATATGCTTCCAATTGGATTATTTGATGGAGGAAGATTCTTTTATCTAACTGTCCTTGCAATAACTAAAAGTGAACAAAAAGCAAAAAAAACGTTCTCTATTTTAACTTACCTTTTCTTGCTTCTTATTTTAATACTCATGGTCTTATGGGCTCTTAGTTTCTTTTAAAAATAAAAACTTTCTTCTTCTTTAAGTAAATGATAATAGAAAAAATAAAAGGAACGCTTAGAAAAAAATGCTATTCTTTGATTGTATATTTATAGAATAATCTTTGTAAAAATTTATATTGTCTAAATTTCTATTGCAGATATGAAAAAAGCAAAACTTGAATATCTAGAAAAACAAAGAGAATTTTTTATAAATGTTGAGGGAAAAATTGTTAATTGCATAGAAAATGGAATCTAAAGGAATAATCGAAGTAATGAAAGAGCAAGGATATAGATTTGTAGGAGACCATGCAGCAGTAAAAATATGCAGATGGACAAAAAAATCTCTCAGAAATGAGGGGGTTTGTTATAAAGAAAAATTTTATGGAATACAAAGCCATCGATGTTGTCAAATGAGTCCTTGGCTTGGATGTGAAAATAAATGCCTTCACTGTTGGCGAGCATTAGAATTAGACTTTAATAAAATTATAAATAAAAAAGAAATAAAAACACCACAAGAAATCATAGATGGATGCATAATTGCCCAAAGAAAATTACTTGAAGGATTTAACATAGATAAAAATTCAAAAAAAAGACAGCTTAGCAAAGCAGACATGAAAAAATTTGCAGAAGCGCAAGAACCGACTCAATTTGCTATATCTCTTTCCGGAGAACCCACAATTTATGATAATATTGGAGGACTGATAGAAGAATTAAAAAAAAGAGGGAAAACGAGTTTCTTAGTAACAAATGGACTTCATCCAGAAAAGATAAAAGAACTTCTTGAAAATAAACAACTTCCTACACAATTATATGTTTCTGTGAATTCACACAATAAAGAAAGTTATGATAAATTTCATAGAAGCTCCATGAAAGATGCTTGGGAAAAATTAAATGAAACTTTAGAATTACTTCCAAAACTAAAAAAAATAACTAGAACGGTATTTAGAATGAATTTAATTTTAAATTTAAATATGAATAAAGAATACATTAAAGATTATGCCATTCTAATTAAAAAATCTAAACCTCTATTTCTTGAAGTAAAGGGGTTTATGAGTGTTGGTTTTGCAAGACAAAGATTAGGATACGATAGAATGCCTAAATTTGAAGACATTCTTAATTTTTCTAAAATGCTCTCAAAAGAATTAAAAGAAATTGGAGAAGATTATAAAATTCTTGATAGCCAAGAGTTCTCAAGAGTAGCTGTTCTTGGAAAAAGTAAGAAAGATTTGAGAATAAGATAAACTTAAAAATAATGAATTTTTAAAAAATCAATGAAAAATCTGCCTTGTTTGAAAAAAGAAAGCATAAAATTAATTCCTCCCACTTTAACTCAAAAAAATATAGATCTTTATACTAGGTGGTTGGATGATTCCAAAGTAAAGGAAGGTATAGGCTTGCTTGAAAAGATTTCAAAACAAGAAGTCTATGATTTGTTAAGTCAATGGAAAAAAGATCCTCTAAAGATGCATTGGTTTATTTATTCTAAAAAGTTTAAATTTCCTACAGGAGATATAAACCTAGATAAAATTCCAAATATTTTTGAAGAATGCCCTGATCTTTCTGATTTAGAAAATTATTCATTCCATAATGCTGCAGAAATAAAGATAATGATCTGTGGAGATTACCAAAAACAAGGTCTTGGAAGATTATCTGCTCAATCTGTAATAGAATACGGATTCAAAGAAAAAAAACTTGATTCAATTTATGCATTCGTTTATGATGATAATATTGGTTCTAAAATTCTTTTTAAAAAATTAGGATTTGAAAAGATAGGTTCCCATATAGAAAAAGTAAGCAATAGAAAAGAGAATACTTTAATTTTAAAAAAATAATTTATAAGTTAATTATTCCTTCCGGCGTTTTATGGAATAAAACGATGTAGGATAGAACTATAAGTTAATTATTCCTTCCTTCGTTAAAGCAACAAATCTTACACCCATTGGAAGATCAATTAAAGCAGAAATTAAAGCCATGTGTTCTTTTCCATCTCCAGATGCAAGACTCACTGAAACTTCCAACCCTTCAAATTTTCTATTAAGTTTTTCCTTAAATTCCTCTTTCAAATCCTTTATTCTTTTATTTAAATCTACTTTTATAAATTCAAAGGGCTTCTCATGAGTAAAACCTTTTGCAAAATCGTCTCCCAATATAAAAATTTTATCCCATTCGCCTTGTTTCATTAAACCAGAAACCTGTCCCCAAGTCCCTTTTCCAGAAGATAATAATGCCACGAGTTCCATGAAAGAATAAAAAATTATTCTATTTATAAGGATTATTGTGTTTTTTAAAAGAAGTTTTAATAAACTTATTTCTAAAACAAAACGTATAAAATTCATTCAAGATTTAAAATCAATAAGTTAACTTTATAAACCCAAAATTTCTAAGACAAATATCCGATTGAACCATATCGCGAGTGCATATATTCTATGGTACTGGCGCATAATTTGGGAGGATAGAAATAAAGTTGGTTCGTACAACTTTAATCGGAGGCAATTAAAAAAGTTGCCTTTCAACGATTTGAGGAAAATCGAAAAAAACCAGAGGGTTGTTTTCAAATGGAAAAAGAAATACTAACTGCATTAGCAGAATTAAGAAAGAATAAAGAAAGAAAGTTTGATCAAACAGTAGATTTAATTATTAATTTGCAAAAATTTGATGCGAGAAAAAATCAAATAAACCTAGTAATAACTACTCCTTACAAAATCAAAGATAAAAAGATATGCGCATTTTTAGATTCTAAAAGCAATTATATAGACTCAGTTACAAAAGAGGAATTTAAAAAATATTCTGGAAAAAGAGAAGTAAAAAAATTGGTAAGAAAATATGATTTTTTTATAGCTCAATCAAGCCTTATGCCTTCCGTAGCAACTACTTTTGGAAGAGCGCTTGGGCCTTCAGGAAAAATGCCTTCACCTCAGATGGGAATAATCCTTAACTCTGATGAAAAAACAATAAGAGATTCTAAGGAAAAAATAAATAATAGTTTAAAAATAAAAACAAAAGAATCTAGCATAAAACTTTCAATAGGAAAACAAAGTATGAAAGATAAGGAAATAGCAGAAAATATTCTTGCAGTTTATTCAACTGTTTTAAAAAATCTTCCAAAAGGAAAAGATAACATAAAAAATATTGAAATAAAATTTACTATGACTAAACCCCAAAAATTGAAAACAAAATGACTGAAAAAAATAAAATATCTCCTGAAAAAAAGAAAGTTACAGAGGACCTTAAAAAGTTGATGAAAGAAAGCAAAACTATTTTAATAGCTTCAATAAAAAATCTTCCAGGTTCTCAATTTCAAGAAATAAAGAAAAAATTAAGAGGAAAGGCTATAGTAAAAGTCCCAAAGAGAAGTCTTTCTTTGATTGCAATAGATTCTTTAAAAGATAAAGATATGGAAAAATTAAAAGAAGAGATTAAAGAAAGTACTGCAATTCTTTTTTCAAAAATAGATTGTTTTGAGCTTGCTTCTGAGTTAGAAGATATAAAGAGCCCTGCTAAAGCAAAAGCAGGACAGGTTGCTCCAGAAGATATTGAAATTCCAGAAGGTCCAACGGATTTAGTTCCAGGTCCTGCAATAAGCGAACTGGGAGCACTTGGAATTAAGATACAAATTGATAAGGGAAAAATTTTGATTAAAGAATCAAAAATAATAACAAAGAAAGGACAAAAAATTTCTCAAGGAGCATGCGATATTATGAGTAAACTTGGAATAAAGCCCTTTACCGTAGGATTTGTTCCTCTTAGTGCATTTGATATTGAAGAGAAAAAAATATACTTGAACATAAAAATAGATAGAAAAGAAATAATAAATAAATTAAAAGAAGCCTATGGAAGAGCTCTTCCTTTTGCAGTTTCAATTTCATACACAAATGAAAAGACTATAGGTTTCCTTCTTGCAAAGGCAGATTCTCATGCAAAAGTTTTGAAAAATTTACAACCTTCAGATAATACTCAATCAGATAATACTGAGGGAGAAAATTAATAAATAAAACAAAAAAACAAGATAATGGAAAACATATATGCGGCACTTTTGTTGCACAAAGCGGGCAAAGAAGTGAACGAAAATAACATAAAAAGTGTTGTTGCAGCAGCAGGCATCGAGACAGATGAATCTAAAATCAAGTCTCTTGTTGCCAGCTTAAAAAATGTCGATATAGACAAAGAGCTAGAAACTGCTAGTTTGGCTATTGCTGCTCCAGCGGCTGGCGCACATGCCGATGCTGAGAAGAAAGAAGAAGCAAAGCCAAAAGAAGAGAAGAAAGCGGCTGCAGCAGAAGGTTTGTCAGCACTATTCGGATAAATTATTTTTATTTAAACCGAGCTGGCAAACCCGCACTTTCCTAGTTGAAGCTGGAAACTAGAGACCCTTCTTAGTTAGAATTTCAAGAACAAAAGATTTTTCCTTATCAGAAATTAAGAGGCTAGATAATTTTCCTGTTTTTAATTCTTCTCCATTAATTTTAGATTCACGAATGTCAAAACTATAAATTACTGGATTAAAACCTTCTTTAAGCAAAAGCCTCCCTCTTCCATTTAAATCATTTCCGATATAAACCATTGGCTTTTCAGAAACCAAATAAATTCTATTGTATTCTAAGTTTGGGTAATTCTCCTCTCTCAAAAAAGAATCATTTTTCATATAAATTTAGAACCAATAAGGTATAAAAAGATTATTACAAAAAATTACTTAAATCTATCATAAAAATTAAATCTAAGAATAGCCATAAACACGTCAAAATTCAACCACCATCTAAAAAAAGTCCCTTTTAAAAAACCATATTTTGTTTCTTTAAGGGTTTGAAAATATGGAAAAACTTTATATCCAATTTTTCCATTATTCTTTTTTATAAATTTATTCATTCCATATTCTATTCTAAAACGATGTTTGTAAAATGGAGGAATTTTATTCCAGGTTTCTTTGGTTAAGGCCCTCTCTCCGGAATTAAGTGCAACTAATTTCCAAGTTTTCTGCATTAGATTATTCCTTATTCCTATATACATTTCATATTCTTTTTTTAATACTGGAGAAATTATTGAGTCTACTATTGAAGGAGTTAAATCCTTTAAATCTGCATCACAGAAAAAGATTACAGAGGATTTGGCTTTTTTAACACCTTCATTCATAGAATAAGCCTTACCTTTATTTTTGTTATTTCTAAAATACCTTACTTTTTTAAAATCCTTAACTGATTTTTCCGTTCCATCTGTAGAACCATCGTCAATGACTATAATTTCTCTTATTAAATTAGAAGAAGAAAGGACTTTGAGAACATTTTCAATTCTTCCCTTTTCATTATAACAAGGAACTATTGCAGATGCTTTAATCATTTTATTTTAAGTTGGGTCTGTTTAAAAAACTTGCTCACTTCATCAAATACTAAAAGTTTAGAGCTTGAAAAAAAAGGATTATGCCCTCTATCTTGAAGATAAATCCCTTTTTTTAATTTAGAAGAAACACTAGATAAAATCTCTTTAATAGAATCTTTTTTAGCAAAAAGATCGCTTGAAAAATGAAAAAGAATTATAGGACATTTAATCTTATGAAGAATTGACTTAATTCTTTTATTGCCTACTTTTATTATTGAAAGGCCTTTTGAAGGCATATAAATATAATGAAAAGATTGTTCAAGATAATGCTTCTTTAAAACATTCTTAGTTTTTTTAACCTTTTTTTTAAAGTAAGCTAATTTTTCTAAAAAAGGAATATTCCAAGGAAATCTCAAACTATATGGAATAGAAAATAAAAAAACTCCACTTATAGGATATCTGGAAGCCAAATCCAGAGCTAATTGTGCTCCAAAACTATACCCTCCTAAAAAAATATTTTTTCCTCTTTTTAATTCTTTTTCTAATTCTCCTTCTAATTGATTTAAAAAATCTTCATACTCTAGAGGGAATAAATCTTCAATTACGGATTCATGCCCTATAAGTTTAATCGCTTTGACTTCAAGATTTAATTCTTTATTTAGAAAACTTGGAAATTTTCCAAAATCTCCAGGGCTTCCAGTATACCCATGAATTAAAATAAGTTCGTTATTGGACTTAGAATTTAATTTGATATTCCCTGTTTTTTTAATATTTTGGTGCTTATCCATTTTTTTAATCCTACGAATGTCAAAATCAATAGAACAATTACTAAAAGAGCTACCTGAACATTTTTAAAAATATTCAAAATAAGATAGAAACTGCTTCCAGAAAACCATCCAAGAGAAACTACAATCACTATCCAAAATAAACCTACGATGAGATCACTTATAAAAAATTCTAATAATTTTGTTCTTCTAAAACCTAAATATAAAAGAGTGAGTATTCTTGTACCGAATATAAATTTTGTAGTAAAAAGAAGATTAAGCGTTCCTTTTTTATTAAGCTTTAAAATGAGAGATTTATATTTTTTAGATAAACTGGCGAATCTTTTAAAACTAGAAATATTTTGTACAATTTTCATTCTTCCTAATGCATAAAAAAAAGTATCACAAAGAACAATCCCTAAAAAAGAAAAAAGAAAAACTTTCCAGATTGGAATAATTCCGTTTGCGGATAAAAAAGAAAGGGTCATTATTACCTCTTCCCCAGCAAAAAATCCTCCTAAAAAAGAAGCTAATCCTCCATAAGAAGAAATCAAAGATAAAATATATTCTACAATTCCCATCGAATAATTAGATTTTTTTAGTTTAAAAAGATTTCAAAAAAAACTATCTTATTTAAATGCCGCCGCCAGGAATCGGCAAAAGTTATTCTAACTTTAGCTGCATTTTGAACAACACTTAAATTTTCAAAACACAAACAAGTTCGATTCTCGCAACTTTCTTCGGAGGCAAAAATCCCAAAGGATTTTGGACTGCGACGCGGAACATTTAGTTCCAGCGCGGAGGCAATTGAAAAATAAACCTTTTGGAAAGGTTTCCAAACCAGAAATTTCCAAGAGTTGCCCTTCAAGAATAAGTGGAAAATAGAAAAAAACCTGGAGGTTGTTTTCAACGCCGCCGCCAGGAATCGAACCTGGAAGCCCGAAAGGGCCCTGCTTTCTTGCTACTTCCTCGGGAAGGAGAAGTATGAACATTGTTCATCATCTCAAGGCAGGTGCATTACCATTGTGCCACGGCGGCTTAATTTGTGGACAAGGGTAGCTAAAGTCTGTAGGACTTTTGTGATTTGGATATTTTCTACCATTGTGCCACGGCGGCTTATAATTTTAAAAGAATTAATTAGGTTTTAAAGATTTCTACCAGAATTTCCACCAAGGTTTTTTTTCAATGGAAATATTTTTTTCATCAAAAGACTCATATTTTATTTTTGGCTTTTCATTAAAAATTGGAACTTCTTTGGAGATTTCTTTTTGAGCCTCTTCCATAGATTTTTCTATTAAAACTCTAGAATATCCTTGTTTGATTAACGCATACTTTAAAGTATCAGGAGTGTACCCTTTTTTCAAATTCTTCTTTATGTGCTCTTTAAGTTTTTCTTTGTATGTATCTCTAGCCATAAAAAATATATGTATTTGAAGTTTAAAAATATACCTTATCTCATTTTTATTGGAGAATTAGTTTTGTAAAACTTAATTGCTTCTTTGAGTCTTGCTTGAGAATCAGAATAGATCGTGATTAAATTATCCCCTTTTTGAATAGTTTCCCCTATATGAGCATATAGATACACTCCTGAAAATTTATCATTAGGGCATCCCGCAATTATTGCAAGTTCATTTATAAGTTTATTATTTATTTCACAAATTTTAGATTTTCTTTTTACAAAAATATCTCGCTTAAATTTGGCAAATCTAATTTTGTTTATATTTCCTTGTTGTGCAGAAATAATCTCTTTAAATTTTTTAAAGGCCATTCCAGACTCAAGTACTTGTTTTGCTAAATTATAACCTGCTCCTCTCTTTGCTTTTTTAGAGAGCTCAAAAATCTCTCCTGCTAAAAAAAGAGATTTCTCTTCTAAATCTTTTGGCCCTTTTTTTGTAGGGTCTAATATGCCTATTACATCTCTCATTTCTAAGGCGGGCCCGATACCATTCCCTATTGGCTGATTCCCTTTAGTTAAAACAACTTTTACATCTTTCTTGAAATAATTCCCCAAACTTTCAAATTTTTCTTTTATCCTCAAAGCTTTCTTTTTATTTACCTTGGCATTTTTACCATATGGAATATCTATAAGAATATACTTACTTCCTACAGAAAGTTTTTTTGCCATTATAGACGCTAAAAGTTGTGCTTCTGGGTCAACTTTTACTATTCTCTCTATAGTAATAATTTTATCATCAGCAGGAACGAGTCCAAGAGAACCCCCCCAAACCATGCATGCGTTTGTTTTTTCTATAATCTCTTGAATTTCTTTTAAAGAAAAATCAACATTTGCTATTGTTTCAATAGTATCTGCTGTTCCGGCTGCACTAGTTATTGCTCTAGAAGAAGTTTTTGGAAAAATCAATCCTTCCGCTGCACAAATAGATACGACTATAGGAGTTGTTCTATTTCCAGGAATTCCTCCTATGCAATGTTTATCGACAATACACTTTTTTTTGAGAAATAAAGTATTTCCTGTTTTTAATATAGAATTAATTAAAAAAATAGTTTCTTTTTCTGTCATTCCTTTTTGATACATTGCCGATATAAAAAGAGCAACTTCCACTTCAGATAAAGAATTATCAACAATATCTTCAATTATTTCTCCAATCTCTTTTTGGGTTAATCTTTTTTTATTAAGTTTCTTTTTTATAAAATCAAGACTTTTTGGTGGAGAAGAAATTGAAACCGAAACTTTTTTTCCATTTTTTAATCCAAGCTTTGCACCTAACTCTAAGGATACAGCTATTTCATCCTCTTTGATCATACCCTTTACTGTGTCTAATATAACTGATATTTTTATAGGATTATTTGAAAGAGTTTTAATAAGAACCCTTTCTTTTGTACCTACCCCTATTTTTTCGGCGGCTTTCTCATGAAGCATTGCAACAGGAATTCCAGTTGACCATTTCAAAATTTTTAATTTAAGTTCCATTTTCACCTCTATTTTTAATAATTAAACAAGAATGATTTTTATATTTTTTGTTTAATTAGGCTTTTTTTGCCTATACATTTCTAAAAAAATCAAAAGATAAGCTATTGCTAAAGGACCTATTAAAAATCCAAGTATTCCAAAAAGGAAAAATCCTCCAATCATTCCAAGGAAAACTAAAGATGTAGGCATACTCGTCCTTCTTGAAACAATCATAGGTCTTAAAATATTATCAACAGTAGATGCTATAACTCCAAATATCAAAACCCCAAACGCTTGAAAAGTATTTTGAGCTATAAGGAGATAGATTGTAACTGGCAACCAAATTAAGAAAGGCCCAAAAATAGGGAGTATAGATGCTACAATAGCGAGAATTGTTAAAATAAGCGCATTAGGAACTCCAAATAAAAATAAACTGATCCCTACAATTGCTCCCTGAATAAATCCTACTATAATAATTCCATAAAGAACTGAATATGTAATCCCCTTTGAATAATTAAAAAAACGTTCATCAACTTCTTTTGAGAAAGGAGATAAGCTTTTAACATATTTACCTAGTTCATCTGTATCTCTTAAAAGATAAAAAAAAGTTAAAAAAACTACAAAAAATTGCAAAGCCAGTGAAGGAAAATTTAATAAAATACTTGAAAAAGAATTTGAAAGAGAATTTGCTGAACGAGTAATAAAAGATTTAATTATAGAACCCACCTCATGAGAAAATTGTTCAGATGCAAAAAAAGAAGGGGAGATTTTTTTTAATATGCCCACAAAATCCATTTGCTGAGAATTTGCATAAATCTTAAGAGACTGTTCTATTGCAATTGGAAGAAAAAACCATATGCACACCACAAGAAATATTGCAAAAATAATGCATATTAAAAATGCTGAAAAATTTTTGGAATGGGTTTTTTTATAAAGAAAATTGTAAACCGGAGAAAAAACAAATGCTAACAACATTCCAAGAATTATTGAAATAAGTATTGGTTTTAAAAGCAAAAAACATACCACTAACAGAAGGCAAAGCAAAACAATTATCCCTGTTTTTCTAAAATATTCCTCCATTTTTTTATATATTGCTCCTATTTGTAAATAAACTCTTAAATTTATAAAGGTTTTGAGATGAGAAAAGATTTAAAAGTAAATTTTTTCTTTTAAATTAATGAATTTTATAAAAAAGATATCTGAAAAAAATTTTGATGAATCAGTTCATTTACAATTTCAAAAATTTTCTAAGGGAGAATTTAGAAATAGGGCAGTAATTAATGCAAAATTTTCAGGAGGAAAATATACTCTAAATACTTCTGCTGAATTTGCTAATGAATTAGTTAAAGATGTTGCTGAAAAACTTGGAACTACAAAAACAAAAATTACTGGAGCCATAGTTTCCACCCAAAATTTAAAAGAGAATCCAGAATTTAGTTTACTTCTTGCACATGCAGAAGTTAAACAATTTCAAGGAGTTAAAAGATTTATAATTGATGAAGAAATGTGTGGTAAAGATATCTTAAAATTTTTGGAAAAAAATCCCAAAGCTTTTTTTGCATTAAGCTTTGATTCTTTAAATGGAAGTATCCTTAAAATAAAACCAAAAGCCCCAAAATCTGGAAAACCGGGTACAAAAGGAGAGGAAATTCCAAAACCAGATTTTTGTAAATTAATCACAAATGACTCTTCTCTTGCTAAAAGTTTTATATTTGAAAGAACAGATTTTAAACAAGCAGAAATTGTTCATAATTTTATAATTAATGAAATAATAATTCCTTCTGAGTTAAAGAATGAAAAAGATTTCGCAAAAGTAAGAGAAAAAGCTTTAAGAAAAGGAATAGTACTAAGAAAAGCGAAAATAGATGGAAAAGAAATTGAAACAAAATTAGAAATTGAAGCATAAGTTATAACAAGCTTTAAATACCCACTATTTCTCAATAAAATATTCCAGGGAAAGTAAAATGAAATTATCCGCTTTATTAATAAATGCCTACAAAAAAATCACCAAGAAAAGGAAGCTTACAATTTTGGCCAAGAAAAAGGGCCGCTAAATTTTTACCTAGTGTTAACTGGAGAGCAATTAATTCTAAAAAAATAATTAAAGGATTTATAGGATATAAGGCAGGAATGACTTCTGCAATAGTAAAAGATAACACACCTCATTCCATGACAAAAGGTAAAAAAATTGCAATCCCTGTTACAATAGTCGAATGCCCTCCTATGAAAATTCTTTCGGTTAGATTCTATAAAAATGGAATAGTATCAAAAGAAGTTTTGGTAGAAAAGATAGAAAAAGAGATGAAGAAAAAAATAAAATTCCCTAAAAAAACATTAGAAAAAGCCGAAAATATTTCAATAGAGAAATATGACGATATAAGAATAATTTGTTATTCTCAATCTAAGAAAACAAGTATAAAGAAAACTCCGGATATATCTGAAATAGGTTTAAATGGAAGTATTGAAGAAAAATTAAACTTTATTAAAGAAAATATTGGAAAAGAGATTTCTGTTTCACAAGTGTTTGAAAAAGGAGAACTAGCAGATATTAGAGGGCTTACAAAAGGAAAAGGACTCGTTGGACCTGTTAAAAGATTTGGATTGACTCTTAAAAGCCATAAATCTGAAAAAGGAGTAAGACGTCCAGGAAGCCTTGGACCTTGGCATCCTGCAAGAGTAACCTTTAGAGCTCCACAAGCAGGACAAATGGGAATGTTCACAAGAGTAGTCTATAATAATAAGATAATAGAAGTTTCTAAACCAGAACAAAGAAAAATAAACAATATAAAAAATTTTGGAAATATTAAAACAGATTATATTTTGATAAGAGGTTCTATTCAAGGAGCTTCAAAAAGACAGTTAATTATTACTTCTCCTTTAAGACAAACAAGAAAACAATTAAAAAAAGATTTGGAATTGGTTGAATTAAAATGAAAATGAATATTTTAAGTTTAGATGGAAAAAGATTGAAGCAAATTGAAATGCCAAGCTTCTTTTTACAAAAAGTTAGAGAAGATTTAATTATGAAAATATTAGAAACTAAAAAAACAAAACAACCCTATAGTCCTTCTCCTGTTGCAGGAAAGCAACACTCTGCAAGCGGAATACTCATTCATAGAAGACACGTTTGGAAAAGCCAATACGGAAGAGGTATCTCGAGAATACCTAGAAAAACTATTCTAAGAAGAGGAACTCAATTTCAACAAATAGGAGCAGAAGTCCCAAGCACTCGTGGAGGAAGAAGAGCACATCCTCCAAAAGCTGTTTCAATGATAAATACTAAAAAGATAAATAAAAAAGAAATGAAAATGGCTTTAATTTCTGCTTTAAGTGCAACTGCAAATGAAAAATTTATTTCTAAAAGATATGAAAGATTAATTGGAGAAAAATTTGAAAATTTTCCACTGGTTGTAGAATCTAAGATTTCTAAAATGAAAACAAAAGAACTTCTTTTAGCCCTTAAAAAGATACTTGGAGAAAAGATTTTCGAATTATCTCTTAGAAAAAAAAATATAAGAAGCGGTAAGGGAAAAATGAGAGGAAGAAAATATAAAACAAATGCTGGATTACTTATAGTCGTTGGAGAAGAAGAAAACCCTAAATTAAGTGCATTTGAAATAAAGAAAGCAAAAAATCTTAGCATAGTGGATATTGCAAAAGGTGGTCCTGGAAGAATAACCCTTTATACTGAAAAAGCAATTGAGGAATTAGAAAAAAAATTAAAATGAAACCAATAGTTACAGAAAAAGCAGTTATGAAAATAGAATCTCAGAATACTTTAACTTTTGAGACAAGTAAGAAAGATAATAAATCTGAAATAAAAAAAGAAATTGAAGACTTATTTGGAGTAAAAATTGAAAAAATAAGAACAACTACTAGACTAAATAAAAAATATGTTTATGTTAAATTAAAAAAAGAGTTTCCAGCAATAGATTTGGCTATGAAACTAGGATTAATGTAATATGGGTAAAAGAATAATTTCACAGGCAAGAGGAAAAGGAAGCAAAACGTACAGAGTAAGAAGAATTGCATATCGATTTAAACTCGCTTATCCAAAAGATATCAGCGGGGAAGGAATCGTCTTGAAACTTATAAATTCAAGAGGACATACTGCTCCTTTGGCTAAAATAAAATATGATAAGGGCTTCTTCTATATTCCAGCATTTAATGGAATGGTTGAAGGACAAAAAATAAAATTAGACACTAATGAAATAAAAGAAGGAAATATTGTAAAATTAAAAGATGTGCCTATGAAAACAAAAATTTATAATTTAGAAGCAAAACCAAGAGACGGAGGTAAATTCATAAAAACTTCTGGAACATATTCTGAAATAAATAAGATTATTGGAAAAGATGTTTTCATAATTTTGCCTTCAAAAAAGGAAAGGAAGTTTAATCAGGAATGCAGAGTAACTATAGGTGTTGTTGCTGGTTCAGGAAGATTAGACAAACCAATAGTCAAAGCTGGAAAAAAACACCATATGACTAAAGCAAGAAATAAATTATGGCCAAGAACTTCTGCTGTAAAAATGAATGCAATAGATCATCCATTTGGTTCAGGAAGAGGAAAGAATCCTAAGAGCAAAATTGCAAAAAGAAATGCTCCTCCTGGAAGAAGAGTTGGACATTTAAGACCGAGGAGGACGGGAAAAAGCAAGTAAAAACGATGGAAATAAAAAAGAAAGATTTTACATATAGAGGAAAAACTATTGAAGAATTAAAAAAGCTAGATGTAAGAGAATTTGCAAAATTCCTTGAGTCAAGACCTAGAAGAGCTGCTTTAAGACAATTTCAAGATATTGAAAATTTTGTAAGTAGATGTAGAGAAAAAGAATCTAGAGATAAGAAAATAAGAACACACAAAAGAAATCTAATAATAGTTCCTCAAATGGTTGGAATGAAAATTCAAGTTCATAACGGAAATAAATTTCTTCCTTTTGAAATAACAGGTGAAATGCTTGGACACAGATTAGGTGAATTTTCTCCTACGAGAAATAGAGTTAAGCATGGAAAGACAGGAATGGGCGCAACAAAAGGAAGTAAAGCAAAATCAAAGAAATAAAATGAGCGAACAAGAAAAGAAAAAGGAATTGAAAGAAGAGAAACTTGAAAAGAAAGAAGAAGTTAAAACAGAATCTTCAAAAGAAAAACCTCTTGAAGTTAAAAAAGTAGAAAAGAAAAAAAAGCAAGAATCAAAAATAAGAGCGGTTGGAGCACCTATATCAACAAGACATTCTGTAGCTATTTGTAAATTTATAAAAAAGAAAGAAATAGAAAAAGCTATTAAACTTTTAGAAGAAGTTCTCTCAAAAAAAAGAGCGCTACCAATGAAAGGAGAGTTTGCTCATAAAAAAGGAATAATGGCTGGAAAATATCCATATAACTCCACAAAATACTTTATAAGATTATTAAAAAGTCTTCAAGCGAATGCAAATTTAGATGATGTTAAAAACCCAATAATAACTGAAGCTATTGCTAATCTTGCTCCAAGACCAAGAGGAAGATTTGGAAGATACAAAAGAAAAAGAACACATATAGAAATTATTGCAAAAGAAATTCAAAAAAAAGAAAATAAAAAATTGACAGAAGCTAAAAAATAAAATGGAAGAAAGAAAATTAGTTCAATTAAAGAAAGAAGAATTTGCTATTAGAGAAGAAATTAAGAAATCCCTTGGTAAAGGAAAAATAAGTAAGGTTAGAATAGAGTATACTCCTATTGGAGAAAAAATAGTTATCTCTACCCATAAACCAGGTTTAGTAATTGGAAGAAAAGGAGAAAAAATAATTGAACTTACAGAAATTTTAAGAAAAAAATTCAAATTTGAAAACCCTCATATAGAAATAGAAGAAATAATGCAACCAGAATTAGACTCTCAAATAATGGCAGATGATATTGCCCTTAGCCTTGAAAAATTTGGCCCAATAAAATTCAAAGTTATTGCATATAAAACTCTCCAAAGAATAGTTCGTTCAGGCGCACTTGGAGTTGAAATAAGACTAAATGGAAAATTGCCTAGTTCAAGAGCAAAATCCTGGAGATTTGCCCAAGGATATTTAAAAAAAGTTGGAGACAGTGCAAAAGTTGTAGATAAAGCTCAATCAATAGCTCAAACTAAACCTGGAGTTATTGGAGTAAAGGTAAGCATACTTTCACCTCACGAAAAAATGCTTGATAATATTAAAATAGACGAAGAAGCAATAGAAAAAATAAAAAAGAGTGAGATAGACTTTGAAGAATTAAATAAAAAACCTATAAAAAAAGTAAGAGAAAAATCAAATGACAAAAAAAGCAAAAGAGATTAAACAAATAAGTAAGGAAGAAAGAGAAAAGAAATTGAAAGATTTAAAAGCAGAATTAATCAAAGCAAGAGTTAGTGGCTCTAAAACAGGAAGTTCAAAGATAAAAGAAATAAAGAAAATGATTGCTCGAATACTCACACTCAAACAAGACAATGGATATATGCCCAAAATGTGGCTTGCCTAAGCAAGCGTGTGTATGTGAACAGATTGCAAAGAGTTCGCAGAGAATACAAGTAACAACAGAGAAGAAGAAATACGGAAAAATAGCGACGATGATTTCCGGATTTGGAAGTGGGATAGATGGAAAAAAAATCGCAAAAGCTCTAAAAAATGAGCTTGCCTGTGGAGGAACCTATAAAGATAAGACAATCGAACTCCAAGGAGATCACCAAAAGAAAGCAAAAGAAATTTTGAGAAAACTTGGTTTTCAAGAAGATTCGATTGATTAAAAAACAAAAAAATGGAAAAGAAAACAAAAAAAGAAAATTCACCCAAAAGTAAAAAGGGTAAAGAAAAGCAAAAAATAGAAGAAACAAAAATAGTGTCAACTTTATGCCAAGATAAAGATTGTCCTATTCATGGAAATCTTAGTGTAAGAGGAAGAATCTTTGAAGGAAGAATCATCAAAAAAT
The DNA here is from genome assembly GCA_964485045.1 of Candidatus Woesearchaeota archaeon. Lineage (GTDB taxonomy): Archaea > Nanobdellota > Nanobdellia > Pacearchaeales > GW2011-AR1 > CAZAGO01. The sequence continues at coordinate 24,431 of CAZAGO010000004.1, forward strand.
TTTCAAAAAGAATAGTTATAGAATTTGAAAGAATGATATATGTTAGAAAATATGAAAGATATGCTAAATCTAGAACAAAAATACACGCAAGAATGCCTTTCTGTTTTCAAAATGAAATCGGTGTTGGTGATTTAGTAAGAGTAGGAGAATGCAGACCACTTAGCAAGATAACACATTTTGTAGTAATTAAAAAAATAAAGTCAAAAGAAGAAAAATGAAAATAAAAATAGAATTGTTAACTATTCCTTATAGGAGGATTACCAAATGAAAGCTGTAAGCGCAAAAACAACTGCAGGATTAAATATTGGTTCTTATTTAACAGCGTCCGATAATAGCGGTGCAAAAATGGTTAAGATTGTATCTGTAAAAAAAGGTAAAGGAAAGAAAGGAAAACAAGGATGTGCTAAAATAGCAGATTGGGTTAAAGTAAGTGTAAGAAAAGGAATTCCAGATATGAAAGGAAAGGTTTTTGATGCAATAATTATAAGACAAAAAAAACAATACCGAAGATTAAATGGAGAAAGAATATCTTTTGAAGATAATGCCGTTGCAGTTCTTAAAGATGATAAAGGAAATCCAAAAGGAACTCAAATAAAAGGTCCTATTGCAAGGGAGGTAGTTGAGCGATGGCCTAGCGTTGCAAAAATCGCTTCAATCGCTTATTAAAATGAAAACAATTTTTTCAAAAAACTGGAAAGCAAGTAAACAACCGAGAAAGCAAAGGAAATACATAGCAAAAGCTCCTTTAAGTATAAGAAAAAAATTTCTTTGTTCAAATCTCTCCAAAGAACTTAGAACAAAATATGAAAAGAGAAACCTGCCTTTAAGGAAAGGAGATACTGTAAAAATAATGAAAGGAAATTTCAAAAAAAGAACTGGAAAAATAACTGAAATTTATTTGAAAAATTCTAAGGTGGTTATAGAGGGAATCCAAATTAAAAAACAAGACGGATCGAAAGCGAATATTAAAATGCATCCTTCAAATCTTCAAATAATAGAACTAAATATTGAAGATAGAAAAAGAAAAAATGCTCTAGAGAAAAAAACACAAAGAGATAAAAAGACACAAAATGACGAAGGAGTAAAGAAAAAATGAGTTATTTAAAAAGACAAAAAATGCCAAAGAGCTGGCCTATTCCAAGAAAAGGAACAGCTTATGTAGTATCACCTAGTTCAGGATTAAGCAAAGGTATCCCTCTTTTAATAATCCTAAGAGATATTTTGAAAATAACAAAAGATAGAAAAGAAACAAAAAAAGCAATTAAATCCAAAAAAATAATGCTTAATAAAAAAGAAATCTTTGAAGAGAGAAGTTTAGTTAATTTATTTGATGTAATTTCTATTCTCCCTTCAAAAAAGAATTATAGACTAATTTTATCTGAGAAAGGAAAATTTTCCGTAGAAGAAATAAGTGAAGAAGATTCTATTAAAAAAACTTCTAAAATAATAAATAAAAAGAAAATAAAAGATGGAAAAATACAAATAAATTTGATTGATGGAAGGAATATTCTTTCTGATTTAAAAACAAAGGTAAACGATTCAGTTGTTTTTTTATTTGAAAAAAGAAAAATAGAAAAAATTCTTCCATTAAAAGAAGGAGCAAGCGTTCTTATTTTTGCAGGAAAACATATTGGAGAAAAGGGAAAGATTAAAAGTATAGATAATGAGAAAAAAATGGTAGAAATTGAGCTTGATGGAAAACCAACTAAGGTTTTAATTAAACAATTGATTGTGGTTGAAGAATGAAACAAAACATAATGGAAAAAATAAAGTTAGAAAAGATTATTTTAGGTGTAGGAGGAACAGGAGAAGTATTAGAAAAAGGAATTAAAATAATTGAAAGAATCACTTTAAAAAAAGCATCAAGAAGAAAATCAAAGAAAAGAATACCTACTCTTGGAGTAAGGCCTGGACTTGAAATCGGTGCTATGATAACTATAAGAAAAAATCCAGAAGAAATGCTTAAAAGACTTTTAGTTGCAAAAGAAAATACTTTAAAAATAAAACAAGCTAGCGAAAATACCTTGTCTTTTGGAATAAAAGAATATATAGAAATTCCTGGAATGGAATATCAAAGAGATATAGGAATAGTTGGCTTTGACGTTACAATCACTCTTAAAAGAGCAGGAAAGAGGACTGGATTAAAAAAAGTTGGCAGAGGAAAAAAATCCACAAGACAAATAATTTCAAAAGAAGAAGTAATTAAATTCATGGAGGAAAACTTTCAAACAAAGTTTATTTAATATGGGCGCAAGTGATTGGAGAAAAATATTGAAACAGCTTGAAAGAAAGCCAGCTGTAAAAAATAAGTTCATAAAACACTGCAAGCCAAAAGAAAGAAAGACAGGTATAGCTGTAAAAAAGTGCGAAAGATGTGGAAGATTTGGAGCACATATAAGCTCATATGGATTAAATTTATGCCGACACTGTTTCAGAGAAATCGCTACAGAAATCGGATTCAAAAAATATAGTTAGGAGAAAAAATGTCACAAGATATCGTTGCCGATGCATTAAATATGATGAAGAATTCCAAGAAAGCTGGAAAAGAAGAAGTAAAAATAAAAAGAATTTCAAATTTATTGATAGAAGTTTTAAAAATAATGAAACAAAAAGGAGCAATAAAAAAATATAAAATAAATACTAAAGAAAAATCTATCGAGATCACAATTGGAGAATTATGGGAATGTAAAGCGATAAAGCCAAGATTTACTGTTGATAAAAATACAATAGATAAGTACCGAAGAAGATATCTTCCATCTAGAAATTTTGGAACAATCATAATCTCCACAAATAAAGGTTTAATGACTCATGAGGAAGCCGAAGGAGAAAAAATAGGAGGATGCTTAATTGCATATTTCTATTAAGATGAAAAGAGAAATTTTACAAGAGATAGAAATTCCAGAGGGAACAAATATAACTATTGATAATGGGGAAGTAGGAGTTAAGGGGCCAAAAGGAGAGATTAAAAGAAAATTTAATCTTTATAAGATTTTTTTAGAAAAAAAAGAAGGAAAGATTTTAATTGGAAATAAAAATTCTACTAAAAATGAAAAAAGAAAAATAAACACAACTGCAGCACACATAAGAAATATGATTAAAGGAGTTAATGAAGAATTTGAATATAAATTAAAAGTATGCTTTAGTCATTTTCCAGCGACGCTAGAACTAAACGGAAATAAAGCAACAATAAAAAATTTTCTTGGAGAAAAAGTTCCAAGAGTATTTGAATTTTCAAAAGAAGGAGTCAATGTTAAAAACGATGGAGGAATTATCACAATTTCTTCTTGTGATTTAGAACTTGCTGGAAGAACCGCTGCAAAATTTGAATCAATAACAAGAATAAGTAAAAGGGATAGAAGAGTATTCCAAGACGGAATATTCATAACACACAAGCCAGGGAGAGAAATATAATGGTTGAATTTTTGAGAAAAGGTTGGTTTAGATATTCAAAACTTGGAAAGAGAAGAAAAAATAAGCAAGTTTGGAGAAGACCTTCTGGAAGAGATAATAAAATGAGAGAGAAAAGAAGAGGATATCCTGCAGTAGTTAGCATAGGTTATGGAACTAAAAAAGAAGAAAAAGGGTTAGTACGAGGAAAAATTCCAGTAAAGATAAACACAATAAAAGATCTAGAAAAAATAGTAAAAGGAAAAATAGGCGTCCTTGGAAGAGTAGGAAAAAAGAAAAAAATAGAAATTGCTAAAATAGCTAAAGAGAAAAAAATAGAAATATACAACTTAAATCCAAAAAAAATAATAAAAAAGGAAACTAAAAAATGAACCTAAATAAGAAAAAAGAATTAGCTGCAAGGGCATTAAAAGTAGGAAAAGAAAGAATATTCTTTTTTCCTTCTAGATTAAGCGAAATAAAAGAAGCCATGACTAAACAAGATATAAGAGATTTGCATAAAGAAAATGCTATAATTGTAAAAAGTATCAAAGGGAGAAAAAGAAAACCTTCTAAAAAAAGAAAAAAAGGAGATGGAAATAAAAGAAAACCTATGAAAGATAAAAAGAAAACATACATGGCATTAACTAGAAAGCTTAGAAAGGAATTAAATATTTCAAAAAAGGCTGGAAAAATTTCAAAAGAAGATTCAAAAGAAATAAGAAAGAAAATAAGAAATAAACAATATAGAAGTAAAGCACATTTTAAAATGCAAGAAGGAGAACTAAAAAGATGAAAGTTATGAAAAGAAGAAGGATGGAAAATAAAACTGATTATTCTAAAAGATTAAATCTTTTGAAAGGTGGAATTCCTAGGATTGTTTTCAGAAAAACAAACAAATATATCATTTCACAATATGTCGAGAGTAGTGAAGCACAAGATAGAATAGAAATAGAAGTAAATTCTAAGAAACTTTTAACAAAAGGTTGGCCAGAAAAATTTAAAGGAAGTTTAAAATCAATTCCTGCATCCTACTTAACAGGATATTCTATGGGTTTAGAAATAAAGAAAAAGAAGAAGAAGGAACCAATTGTTGATTTAGGAATGATTAGAGTTCTCCACAAATCTAAAGTATATGGTTTTTTAAAGGGATTAAAGGATTCTGGAATAAACATAAAATGTGATGAAGAATTTTTTCCAGAAGATGATAAAATAGTAGGAAAAAATCTTAAAGAAGATTTTTCAAAACAATTTAAAGAAATAAAATCAAATTTAGAAAAATGACAAAAATTGAAGGAATAAAAGAAAATAAAATAGAAGAAATCGCAGAGGGAGAAGTTCTTGAGATAATTGAAGAAGAAGTAAAGAAGAAAGAACCGACCCCAAAAGAAACTGTTTTATCTTCGTGGAATCCTAAGACTAAGCTTGGAAGAGAAGTAAAAGACGGGAAAATAAAAAACATAGATGAAATTCTCGATGGAAAACAGAAGATTTTAGAAGAACAGATTGTAGATTCTCTTCTTGATATAAAATCAGATTTAATATCTATAGGACAATCTAAGGGAAAATTTGGAGGAGGAAAAAGAAGAGCTTGGAGACAAACACAAAGAAAAACTCAAGAGGGAAACGTTCCAACTTTCTCAACCATGGCAGTAATAGGAGATGAGAATGGCCATGTAGGAATTGGGGATGGAAAATCAAAAGAGACACTTCCAGCTAGAGATAAGGCTCTAAGAAAAGCAAAATTAAATATAATTAAGGTAAAAAGAACTTGCGCATCATTTGATTGTGCTTGTTCTGAACCGCACACCGTTCCATTTAAGGTTTCTGGAAAGTCTGGAAGCATAAGAGTTTTTTTAATTCCTGCCCCACAAGGAACAGGATTAGTAGTTGCCAATGAATTGAAAAAGGTCTTAAAACTTGCAGGAATAAAAGATGTTTATAGTAAAACATTTGGAAAACAAAGAACATCCTTTAACTTAATAAAAGCCTGTATAAATGCATTAAAGGAGACAAACCTTCAAAAATGATAGCGATAATAAGAATAATTGGAGAAGTCGGAGTGAATAGAGATTTAAAAGAAACTCTTGATAGATTACGATTGAAAAGAAAATATTCTTGTGTAGTTCTTTCTTCTCCATCTAAACAACATGAGGGAATGATTAAGAAATTAAAAGATTCTGTTGCTTATGGGGAAATAGATAGTGAAACTTTTGAAAAATTAATTGAAAAAAGAGGAAAACAAATAGACAAAAAAAAGAAAATAGATTCAAAAAAAGTAGTTGAAGAAATAATGAAAGGAAAAAAATTTGAAGATTTGAACGTGAAACCTTTCTTTAGATTACATCCTGCAAGAGGAGGAATGAATACTAAAAGGCATTTTGGAAAAGAAAAAGGAGTTCTTGGAAATCATGGAAAAGAAATAAATAAATTATTGGAGAGAATGATATGAGAATTAAAAAAAGAAAAAAATCTACAAGAATGCATGGAAAAGGCATGGGAACTCACGGAGGAGGAGCGAGGAAAAAAAGAAAAGGATCTGGACATAGAGGTGGAATAGGTATGGCTGGTTCTGGAAAAAGAGCAGATCAGAAAAAAACGCTAGTCTTAAAATTATACGGAAATAATTATTTTGGAAAACAAGGGATAACGAGTAGAGGAACGAAGAGAGATATAAGAAAAAGAATAAACCTTAAAGATATTTTTCTTAATATTGAAAGATACAGAAAAAAAGGGCTTGCAAAAGACACTTCGAAAGGAATAGAAATAAACCTGAATAAATATAAAATTCTAGGAGATGGAGAGATAAAAGAGAAAATAATAATTCATGCTAAAGAAGCTTCTCTTAGTGCTATTGAAAAAATAAAAAAAGCGGGTGGACAAATTCATCTTGAACATCAGAAAGAAGAGAAAGAAATAAAAAAGACTAATAAGCTTTAAAAAACCCTTCTTCTATAATGAATAATGGACTTTACAAAGATATTCAAATATATTCCAGAGGTTGCAAAACCTGAAGAAAAAAAATTAGGGTTCAATACTAAACTCAAATGGACACTTATTGTTCTAGCTGGTTTTTTTGTACTTGCGAACGTCCCTCTTTTTGGACTTTCAAATAATGCTCTTGAGAGATTCAAATATCTTGCAATAATTCTCGGAACGGATTTTGGAAGTATAATATCTCTTGGTATAGGACCAATAGTTATGGCTTCTATTATTCTTCAATTATTAACTTTCTCTGGAATATTTGGAATAGATGTGACAACTGCTGAAGGAAAAAGATTTTTTCAGGGAATCCAAAAATTATTTGTGTTTTTCTTTATAATATTTGAATCATCAGTCTATGTTTTAATGAAAGGGCTTGAAGCTCTTCCCGGTTTTGCTCCTTTTTTAATATTTCAATTAATTCTTGGGGGAATTGCAATCTTTTATATGGATGAAGTATGTCAAAAGTGGGGATTCGGTTCTGGAGTAAGCTTATTTATCGCTGCCGGAGTTAGCTGGAGAATAATTACCAGTGCATTTCAATTTGTAAATGAACAAGGGAAGAATTGTTTATTTGATTTTGAAAACACTGCTTGTGCAGGAAAGGTTCTTGTAATGATACAAGCAATTTCTAGCAAATACCCTACTGAATTTTTATCTGCTCTTTCAGCTATTTTAGCCACCGCAGTTATATTTTTGATTGTTGCTTGGGCCCAATCACTTAAAGTTGAGATTCCTCTTTCATTTGGAAAAATAAGAGGATACGGAATAAAATGGCCACTTTCTTTCTTTTATTCTTCAGTTATTCCAGTTATACTTACTGCTGCTCTCGTTGCAACTCTTCAATTGTTTGGAGGACTACTACAAAATTGGTTAGGATATGCTACAATTTTAGGAGGATTTATAGATGGAAGAGCAGTTTCTGGATTTGCTTTTTGGATTGGAAATGAAAATATTTTGGATATGATTATAAGAGGAAGCTTTTCTTATAAATATATAATTCAGGGAATTACTCATGTTCTATTTTTCACTGCTTGTTCTACTCTCTTTGCGATACTCTGGGTAAAAACAGCTGGAATGGATTCAAAAACACAAGCACATAAAATTGCCGCATCTGGATTACAGGTTGCAGGATTTAGACAGGATGAAAGAGTTTTAGAAAGTATTTTAGATAGATATATCATGCCTCTAACAGTTATGGGTGGAGCAGCAATAGGGGTTTTAGCATCCATAACAGACTTGCTTGGTGCACTTGTATCTGGAACTGCAATACTTCTTGTAATAATGATTATGTTCCAATTCTATCAAAGTATAGGTCAACAGCATCAATTAGATATGGTTCCTGCAATGAAAAAGTTTATGGGAAAAGAATAAAATTAGAAAATGATAAATGAATTAATAAATGCAAACCCAAAAGTTGCGGTAATATGCCTCTCTATAGTTGTTACTCTTCTTATGACTTTAGTTACAAAATTCTTTACAGATCAAATAAAGATGAAAGAATTAAAAGGGAGACAAAAAGAACTTCAAAAAAAATCTAAAGAAGTGAGAGGAGATTTAAAAGAAATGGAAAAAATAAATCAAGAGATACTTACAATTTCTATGGAGATGATGAAGCACTCTTTCAAACCTCTTTTAATTACAATGATTCCTCTCTTTGTGATTTTTTGGTGGGCAAGGAATAGCTTTGCTTCTACTACTCTTGCAAGCGCTTGGATTTGGTGGTATATTGGAACTAGCCTTGTATCAAGTATGATATTCAGAAAAATACTAGATGTACACTAATTAAAATGAATGAACCTGATAAAGAACTTTTTTTCAAAATAAATATGCTTGATAAGTATATGCAAAATATGCAGCAACAAATAGAAGCTGTGGAAAATGAAATAAACGAATTGTATCTTCTCAAAAAAGGGATAGAAGATTTAGAAAACTCGTCTGGAAAAGAAGCTTTTTCTTCTATAGGAAAAAATATATTCATTAAAACAAAAATAATTTCTGAAGAGCTCCTTGTAGGGATTGGAGAGAAAAACTTTGTAAATAAATCAATTCCAGAAACAGCAAAAATAATAGGAAATCAAATAGAAAAATTAAAAATAATAAAAGAAGAAATTTTAAAAGAAATAAATGTCCTCAATAAAGAAGCTGAAAAAATTTTACTCTCTGTAGAAAAGAGTTCTAATTAATTCTTTTTAAAAAGTCATTATAAGAAAGTATCCCTTTTTCGGAAATTATTGCCGTAATGTATTTTTTAGGAATAAATTCAAAAGAGGGGTTTTCTATTTTTGATTTTTTTAATATTTTATTCCAAACTTCTTTAAAGCCCCTTTTTTCCAGTTTAATATTCTCTTTTGTATATTTCCAAGAATTTGCTAAAATATAAACAGGAATTTTATTATCATAGGCAATTTTAGCAAACATACCACTTCCAACTTTATTTATTACTCCTCCATTTAAAATAGCATCAGCTCCAAATAAAACTTTGCTTACTTTTTTAGTCCCTTGTGTATGAGTCAAAGCAATCATCGCTGCTGAATCTACAAACTGAGTAATTTTAATTCCAGATTTAGAAATCTCGGAAAAAGTTTTTCTTCCTTGAAAAAGAGGACGAGTTTCTGTATTATACACTTCAAATTTTTTTCCTTTCTTTTTTGCATATATAATTGATTCTACAACGCTTGAAGAATGACAATGAGTAAAAATAACGTCTGAGTTTTTAATTATTTTAAAAGAATTTTCTTTTATCAGTTTTTTAGCCTTTTCTATTTCAAAAATAATTTTATTTAAAGAAGAACTCTCTATATCTTCTAAGACTTTTTTTAACATTGGCTCAGTAGGTCTTAAAGAAAGAATTTTTCTTTTTGAAGAAATTGTTGGAAAAAGTAAATAGGCCTTTAATGCGCTTTTTGCGACATTTTCTGCTCCTTGTATTTTTATTGATTTTATTTTCTTTAAAATGAGATTAAACTTTTCTCTTTTATTCATATCTCTTATAATTTAAGAAAGTTTAAAAATTCTCTTTTTTTAAAGGAAGTATGCTTGAATCTCTAATAAACCCTAAGAAAAAAGAAAGAGGACCAATAAAGATGCTTTTCGTAGGATTACTTTACGCTTCTTTATCTCTTCTTTTAACAAAATGGTTTTTTGGAGGAGACCCGGTTATTTCAAAGTACTCTGGATTTGTAGTTATTGCTTTCTGTATAATGTTTACACTACCATTTATGTATTACCTAATAAAGCAAGAAGAGGAAGAAGATGAAGAAGCTGAAGGGATATATGAAATTTGGAAAGCTCATGGAGATGCATTATATGCTTTTATGTGGCTTTTTTTAGGAATGCTTATCGCTTTTTCATTTTGGAATATTGTTATAGGAGATCCTAATCTTTTCAATGCCCAGATTGAAACATACTGTCAAATAAATAGCCCAGGAAATGTGGAGGGTTGCGTAAAGGAGTATTCTTTTGAAGATTCTCCTTCTATAACTGGAGATGCTTTAAGTAGAAAGGAGATGAGACTCCTATCAATAATTGAAAATAATGTTTATGTTATGATATTTACATTGCTTTTTTCTCTAATTTTTGGAGCAGGAGCTATTTTTGTTTTGGCTTGGAATGCAAGCGTAATTTCAACCGCAATAACTATATTTGCAAAAAATGAGATAGCTCATATTCCTTTAGGATTATTTAGATATATGATTCATGGATTTCCAGAAATAGCCGCATATTTCATAACTGCCCTTGCAGGAGGAATTTTTGGAGTAGGCATTCTAAGAAATGGAATTAAAGCCCATAAATTCCTTAGAGTTTTAGAAAATACGTTTTTTTTACTTCTTGTTGCCGTTATTGTTATTATTCTTGCAGGAATAATTGAAGTCTATTTTACTCCTCTCTTTTTTAGATAATTAATTTTAAAAACTAGTAAAAGCAAATAAAAGTATGTGGCAAGCATTAATTATTCCTTTATTAGTAAGTTTTTTTACAACACTTTTTTTTGTTCCATTTTGGATAAAAAAAGCAAAAGAACTAGGATTTACTGGAAAAGATATACATAAAATCTCAAAAGAAAATGTGGCGGAATCCGGAGGAGTCCCAGTATTATTTGGTTTTATTCTAGGAAGTTTAAGTTATATTGCAATTATGACTTTTGTATTTTATTCAAATGAAAATATTTCAAAAATATTTGTTTTATTAAGCACAGTACTAATTGCCTCCTTTATAGGTGTAATCGATGATTTACTTGGCTGGAAAAAGGGGTTGCCTAAAAGAATTAGAATATTACTTCTTTTATTTGCAGCTGTTCCTTTAATGGTTGTCAATGCTGGTAATTCTACAATGATGGGGATCGATTTCGGATTATTTTTTCCATTAATAATAATTCCTATAGGAGTAATCGGAGCAACTTCAACATTTAATTTTCTCGCAGGATACAATGGATTAGAATCTAGCCAAGGTATAATTCTTCTTTCAGGAATTGGAATTGCTACTTTTTTAGTGGGAGAAAAAAATCTTAGTATTATTTCTTTGATAATGATTTTTTGTCTTCTTGCATTTTATCTTTTTAATAAATTTCCTGCACAAATCTTTCCAGGAGATACTCTTACTTATTCGGTTGGGGCGTTAATTGCATGCCTTGCAATTTTAGGAGATGTGGAAAAACTTGCCCTCTTCTTTTTTATCCCTTACGGATTAGAAACAGTCTTAAAATTAAGAGGAAAGTTACAAAAAGAAAGTTTTGCTAGAGTAAAAGAAGATGGAAGCTTGGAAAACCAATATGAAAAAATGTATGGATTAGAACATATAGCAGTAAAAGTAATAAGTAAATTTAAGAAAAAAGTTTACGAAAAAGACGTTGTTTATTTAATAAATGGGTTTCAAATAATAATTATTCTCTTAGGATTTCTCCTTATTTACTAAGGTTTTTAAACATATTATTCAATAAAATAAGATAATGAATGAGAAGGAATTTGCAAAAAAAATTTTTGAAGATAAGCTTACATTTAGTTTAATTATACTAGGCATACTTTTTTTTATTTTTAGTGCATTTAATATGTTTAAAATTTCACTAGGAAATAATTTTGTTACTCAAATAATAAATATTTTTTCTCCTACGATATGGATTCTTCTTGCAATAACTCTTATTGTGTCTTCAATTTTAGCTTATTTTAAAAAATATAAATTAATGGCTCTTATTCTTTTGGTTGCTTTAATAGGCATTACTGCTACAATAAGAACAAGCAACATAAACGATTTAAGAGATATGACTAATGGTGATTGGACGCTTGGACCAGATTTAGATCCTTTTCTTTATTTACGACACGCAAATGAAATTATAAATGGAACGCTTGAAAATCCAGATATGATGAGGGCTGCTCCTCTTGGAGCAAATAATTATGCTTATCAGAGCCTTATGCCATGGGCAATGGTTTTAATTTGGAAAATTGTTTCTATATTCAAACCGATATCCATAACTTATGCGGCAATAATTGCACCAGTTATTTTCTTTTGTATTTCTATAATTGGTTTTTTCTTGTTCGTTTATTTTTTATCTCTTCTAAAGTTTTCTAAAAAAATATCCATGATTACTGCTATTTTTGCAAGCACGTTATATTCTATTATCCCTTCTATGGTTGCAAGAACTGTAGCAGGAGACCCAGAAATAGAAAGTCTTGGAATGGTCTGGTTTTGGTTTGCTTTCTTATTTTATCTTTTAGCTTGGAGAAGAGAAGAAATAAATTACAAAGTCTGTTTAGCAGTTATTGCTGGAATTTTTACAGGATTAATGTATATGACCTGGGGGGGATACAGGTATATATACATGGTTATTTCCATGGTCGCTTTTATTCTCTTCTTATTTGAAAAAGATAAGAAAGAAAATATAATAATTTTTTCATCTTGGGCAATTACAGCTATAGGTATAGAAATTATAAAAGGGGGGCAAATACAATCTCTTTTTATGAGAGTGAGTGATATAGGTTTTGCTATCGTTGTTCTTTTATTTTTAATAACTGATTGGATTTTATCAAATACAGAAATAAATAAAAAAATTAAGGAAATAAATCTCCCAAAACCAATAATTAGTATAATTTTAATTGGAATATTAGCATTTATTTTTTTAATTATATTTAATAGAGAATTACTTTTTAGCTTTCTATCACGATTAGTAGAAGGATTTCTTTATCCTTGGGGAAGAGAAAGAATAGGATTAACCGTTGCAGAAAATAGAGCTCCTTATTTTATAGAAGCCTTAGGAGAGTTTGGAAATCTCACTTGGATATTCTTAATTGGAACTGTTTTTTTATTTTACCAAGCCATAAAACATTTCAAAAAAGAAAAAGAGAGCGATTTTGAGAAGTGGATATTTATAACAATTTCTGCTGGAATTGCTGCAATATTGTTTTATGTTGGAAGAGTATTAATTGGTGGAGATTATGCCTCAATGATTGAACAAATCGATTTTTTAATTTTATTGTCTTTGGTACTTTCTTTTGTTGGAGCAATTTATTTTTTCATGAGAAAAAATATAAATTCTAGTCTTAATTTTTCTTTTTTGTTTTTTATACTCGCCTTAATATTTAGTAGAGTGTCTCCTCAGAGTAGTAGACTAAACGGAGAATCCCTTTTCTCACAAGGAATTTACTTCTCGGGATTAATTTTATTTGGAGGCCTTATTGGAATAATTATAATTCTTGCATATAAAAATAAAGATGATATCTTAATAGAGAAGTTTAAAAAAATAAATTTAATGTATATTGTCCTTTTAGTATTCTCTTTTTGGGGAATAATTTCTATAAGAGGAGCAATAAGATTATTCTTTATAATCTCCCCAATGATAGTTTTAGTCTCTTCATTTATACTTGCAGAAGTATACAATCAAAAAAAAGAAAAGAATAAAAAAATAATTTGGGGGGCAATAATTGTATTTATTCTAATTTTCTCTCAACTGTTTGCTTCTTACACTCTCCAAACACAATATACTTCAAAAGCAATGATTCCTTCTGCCTATCATCAGCAATGGCAAGGCGCAATGCAATGGATTAGAGATAATACTCCAAAAGAAAGTATCTTTATTCATTGGTGGGATTATGGTTATTGGGTTCAAACAATTGGAGAAAGAGCGACAGTTGTTGATGGAGGACACCAATGGGGGTACTGGGATCATTTAGTTGGAAGATATGTTCTTACAGCTACTTCTCCCGAAATGATATTAAGTGCTATGAAAACTTACAATGCTTCTTATCTTTTAATAGATTCTTCGGATATAGGAAAATATCCTGCTTTTAGTAAAATTGGAAGCGACAAAAATGGAGAAGATAGATATTCACAGATACCTATTTTCGCCTTAGATGACTCGCAAACAAAAGAAACGTCTAACAAAACAATAAGAGTTTATACTGGGGGAGGAATTGTTGATGAGGATATAATCTACACTCCAGAAGAAGATAATTCAAACGAAATATTTATTCCAAAGGAAAAGTCTTACCTAATTTTTATTTTAATAGAAATTACTAAAGAAAGTGAAGAAAACGCATTAGAACAACCAAAAGCAATATATTATTTTAATAATCAACAGATTTCAATTCCAATAAGATATCTATATTATGGAGGAGAATTGTTTGATTATGGAGAAGGATTAAATGCGACAATTTCGCTCATTCCAAAAATTAATCCTATAGGGAATAATCAAATGCAATCAGATGAAAGTGGAGCTGCAATATACATTTCTCCGAAAGTAACCAAAACGGCCTTCGCTCAACTTTATCTTTTA
>CAZAGO010000005.1:0-3232 GCA_964485045.1 Candidatus Woesearchaeota archaeon
TAAGTCTTTTCATTTTTTGTATTGCTTCTTTAATTGTTAATTCTGGTTTTATAGTAGCAATCTTTTTTGGAGAAATATCTTTTGCCTTAATGTTCTTTAAATCCTCTTTTGATTTCTTGATAAGTGCCCAAAGAATGTCCTCTTGTGCAATAAAGCCTTTTAATTCTTTTTTTTCAACAAGAACAAGGCTTCCTATCTTTTTCGCTACCATTTTTTTGGCACATTCAAGTAGAGAAGCGTTGGGGCTTATAGCTAAAGGCTCCCTTGTCATTATATCTGAAACAAGTATTTCCCCCATATAATTTACATACCTTTTAGACTTATAAATATTATTTAATACTCAAAAGTGACTTTCAATACAACAATATTTAAATAATAAAATTTGAAAAGAATATAATGCCAGAAAAGCCTGTTGTTCTAATGCCTGAAGATATTCAAAGATTGATTGGAAGAGATGCTCAAAGAAATAATATTCTTGCTGCTAAAATGGTTTCTGATGTGGTGAAGACAACTCTTGGTCCAAGAGGTATGGATAAGATGCTCGTTTCTCCAACTGATGAAATAATTGTAACAAATGATGGAGCAACTATCCTTAAAAAAATGCAAATTGAGCATCCTGCTGCAAAAATGATTGTTGATTTAGCTAAAACACAAGAAACAGAGGCTGGAGATGGAACAACTACCGCAGTAATGCTAACTGGAAAGCTACTTGAAAATGCAGAAAAACTTTTAGATATGAAAATCCACCCTAGCGTAATTGCTAAAGGGTATAATCTTGCTGCAGAAAAAGCACAAGAAATTTTGAAAGAAATTGCTATAAGAATTTCTCCTCAAGATGAAGAAGTTTTAAAACAGATCGCTATGACTGCAATGACCGGAAAAGGTGCGGAGCATACTAAGGAAAAACTTTCAGAAATAATTGTAAAAGCGATAAAACAAATACAGTCTAATGGAAATTTTGATTTGGATGATATAAAAATAGAAAAATCTAAGGGAGAAGAGGTAAAAGATACACAACTCATCTCTGGTATTGTTCTAAACAGTGAAAAAGTCTCTTCAGAAATGCCAGTTAGAGTGGATGAAGCAAAAATCCTTCTTATTGATTTTGCTTTAGAATTAAAAAATCCTGAAATTGACACTAAAATTTCAATAACTTCTCCTGAACAACTTCAAGGTTTTTTAGAACAAGAAGAAAGAACAATAAAAGATATGGCTGAAAAAATAAAATATTCTGAAGCAAACGTCGTTTTTTGTCAAAGAGGTATTGATGATTATGTTAAATATCTTCTCTCCAAACAAAATATTTATGCATGTTCAAGAATTCCTAAAAAAGATTTAGAAAGACTCTCAAAAGCTACTGGAGGAAAGATTGCAAATAATATTAATGAAATTTCTTCTTCAGATTTAGGAAAAGCTGAGGTTGTTGAAGAAATAAAAAGAGGAGAAAACGTCTTGACATATGTAACTGGTTGTAAAAATCCTAAAGCATTAACTATTCTTGTTCATGGTGGGACAGAACATGTAATTGATGAGATTGAAAGAGCAATACAAGATGGAATAGGAGATATTTCTTCTTCACTTAAATCTCTTTTAATTGTTCCTGGTGGAGGAGCGGTGGAAATAGAACTTTCAAAAAGATTAAAAGAATTTGCTCAAACGCTAAGTGGAAGAGAGCAGCTAGCAATACAAGAATTTGCTTCTTCTCTTGAATTCATTCCCTCAACACTTGCTGAGAATGCGGGATTAGATCCGATTGAAATTTTAACAGAATTAAAATCTAAGCACGATTCTGGAAATAAAAATTTTGGATTAAATCTTTTTACAAACAAGGTTGAAGATGTTTTAAATGCAAGAATAATTGAACCTTTAAAAGTAAAAAGCCAGGCAATAGCTTCTTCTTCAGAAGTTGCCATTATGCTCTTAAGAATAGATGATGTAATTGCTTCATCTGGAACCAAGAAAGGAATGAACTATCTTGGAGAAAATAGATTTTAAAAGGGTATGATTTTGAAAACGGAAAGATTTGATAGAGAAAAAATTAGAAGATTGGAAGATAATTTATCCAGTTTAATGTTTCTTCAAGAAATTCCTAACCATGATAGGATGAGTATGCAAGTTTATTTTTCTGCAATCTCTAGGAGAAATGGGTTTGACCAATATCATCTAGCCCTAGAATTGATAGAAAAATATAAATTTTTTCTTTCTTATGAAAAATAAGCTAATTCCTTAAATAAAGAAGGTTCCATATATAACGCAACAGATAATTATAATTGATGCAATTATATTTCTCCAGGTAGGTTTTTCTTTTAAGAATTTCCAGGCAAAAAGATAAATCAAAACCGGACTAATCATAAATACAAGTGTTGTTGAAATCATTCCTAAATGAATATAACCATAATAAACAATTATTCTGTATAATACCCAAATAAGCCCTAAACCAAACATTCCTCTGTATACGGATCTATCAAGTTTTTTTAATCCTTCTAATTTTGGTCTTAGTGCAATAATTCCTATTAAAAAGAGTGAAGAACACCTTACAAAATAGAAAGAAAAAGGAGAGTAATAATCTAGAATTAATCTAGACACTACTAGTTCCAGAGCAAAGAAAAGACTTCCAAGCGTTGCGGCAATAAAGTATTTGTTAAATGAAAGATGATGCTTTTTTATATGTGAAAAAATAATTGCGGATCCTGCAATTAAAGCAGGATAAATTACTTGGTGATTTTTTTCATAAAGATTTGAATCAAAAAATAAACTGAATATAAGAACGAGCAAAACTAAAAATATTGGCTCTGAAACTCTTGCTGGTTCTAAATTAGAAATTTTATCTCCTTTGATTGAATAAAACATAAAAAGGTTAGCAATTAAAGCAAAAATTATAACCAGCCCAAAAATAAGAAAATTTTTCAATTCTAACGCTTCAGGAGAAACTTGCCAAAAGAAATAAATAAATGGAAGCATAACTAACGTGATTGCTAAAAATTCTAAACAATGATGAAGATTTACATTTGTTTGCTTCTGTCTTAAGATAAATCGTTCTAAAATTGTTCCGCATGCTAGAGATAATGCCCCGAGAAAAGGATAATACACCACCATCTTTTATTTTCAAATTAAGGAATATCCTTTTAAAAATGTTATTGGATAAAATTAAAAGAAAATCCGTGAGTACACTGAAACTCTCACGTCGAATACTTTCAGTCTCCGTGAGTACACTGAAACTCTCACGTCGAAT
>CAZAGO010000005.1:3332-17557 GCA_964485045.1 Candidatus Woesearchaeota archaeon
TCTCACGTCGAATACTTTCAGTCTCCGTGAGTACACTGAAACTCTCACGTCGAATACTTTCAGTCTCCGTGAGTACACTGAAACTCTCACGTCGAATGCGCGAGCCGGGAATCGGACCCGGGTCTCATCCTTGGCAAGGACAAATTCTACCACTAAATGATAAAGCAGTATAGGTTATTTTTGGATAAGCACCAAGATTAATGTTAGGATTTTATTACTGCCAAAAGATTTATATATACTTAATGTATACATAAAGTATGCAAGAACAAACATCAATTAGAATTAGCTCGGATTTATTGAATACTTTAAAAAAGTTTAAAGAGGATAAGGATAGCTATGAAGATGTAATTTGGGATTTTATAGAACCTCATTTAGAATTGTCTGAGCAAACAAAAAAAGATATTGAAGTGTCAAGACAAGAGTATAAAAAAGGCAATTTTATGACGTTTGAAGAGGTTAAAAAAGAGATTGGTTTCTAATGGAAATTATTTTTTCAAATAATTCAAAAAAACAATTAAAAAGTCTA
The DNA here is from genome assembly GCA_964485045.1 of Candidatus Woesearchaeota archaeon. Taxonomy (GTDB): domain Archaea; phylum Nanobdellota; class Nanobdellia; order Pacearchaeales; family GW2011-AR1; genus CAZAGO01. The sequence goes on from CAZAGO010000005.1 coordinate 3,859, forward strand.
GATGCAAGAATACAACAAAAAATAATATTTACTCTTGAAAAATTTAAGAATAATCAACCAGTGGATATAATTAAACTAAAAAATAAAAGTGAAGAATTTAGGATAAGAACAGGAAATTATAGAATACAATTTCAAAAAGTTAAGGAAGGATTTTTAGTTACGAAAGTAGGTAAAAGAGAAAATTTTTACTTAGTTTTCTTATAGTAAATTTATTTTCAATCAACACCCATCCTTTTCTAAAAAGAAGTGCGCGAGCCGGGAATCGGACCCGGGTCTCATCCTTGGCAAGGACAAATTCTACCACTAAACTACTCGCGCTTAAAAAACCCTTTAAAACAATCTATTAGAACAAGTTTAAAAATATTTATGAAAGGTTTATTCTTTTAAATCCGCTATTTCAGATTCTGCTTTTTCAAGGGCAAACGCTGCTTCTTTAAATTCTTTAACATCTACTTTTTTAGATTTTTTAGAAGCTTCAAGAACTAAATCTTCAGCTAATTTGATATGTTGTTCCGCAAGTTCAATTTCTTCGTTTTCCATTTTTTATCAACCTTTTTTGATTATATGGTCCATGGAGGAATCGGACCTCCGCTTCTTCGGTGTAAACGAAGTGTTCTACCATTAGACTAATGGACCACTTATAACCTTAAGAGAGTTTTTAGGTTTTTTAAAGTTTGTTAGTTTTCAGTTTTCAGCACAAGTTTTATAAGTATTCTCTCTTTTTTAGTGTATGGCTTCAGATGAAAAAAGCATTCCAGAAATGGAAGTTGATAACAAGTATTCTACTAAAAAACCCATAATTCCTGAGAATTCTGAAAAACAGATAAAAGAAATAGAAAAATCAAAGAAAGACCTTGAAAAACTTAAAAATTTTATTGTTAAAAAATATTCTTTTATGCAAGCATTAAGTCTTATTCCTCCACAATCTATTCCTGCTTTTATAGAAGAGGAAGAAGTTCCGAAAGAGACAGAAAAACATATGCATTTGTTAATGATAGTTCCTGAAGAAAAACTAAAAGAAATTCCAAAAATTAAGCAAGAAATAGTTAAAGAGATAGAAAAATCCAAACAGAAAATATGGCTTCATGTAAAGACGCCTGTGGATATATGGGAATTGTGTCTTGATAGTAAATTTGAGCTATCACAACCTATCGCAATGAGTTTTCCATTGTATGACAAAGGAATTTTAGGAGCACTCAGAGTTGCAGAAATACACAAATCTCTTGTTCTAAATAAATTTGAAAAATATGTTGTAAGCTATGTTATAGGTGGGAGCCTCGTTAGAGGAGAAGCGGTAAAGACTTCCGATGTTGATGTTTTTGTTGTTATAAATGATACCGATGTGAAAAGAATGCCTAGAGTTGAATTAAAAGAAAGATTGAGAGGAATTATCTATCAATACGTTGAGCAAGCCCTTTCACTTGCAGGTGTAAAGAATAAATTAGAACCCCAAGTCTACTTATTAACTGATTTTTGGGAAGGTGTTAAAGACGCACATCCAGTAATGTTTACATTCATAAGAGATGGTATTCCATTATATGATAGAGGTACATTTATGCCTTGGAAAGCACTTCTTAAAATGGGAAAATTAAAACCTTCTCCAGAAGCAATTGATATGTTTATGTCTTTAGGAGATAGAACTGTTGAAAGAGTAAAAAGAAGTCTTCTTGATTTAGTTATAAGTGATATCTATTGGGGAGTTGTCACTCCTACTCAAGCGATGCTCATGCTATATGGATTACCTCCTCCAGCTCCAAAGCATCTTGTTTCGGAAATGAAGAGAATTTTTATGGATAAAGAAAAGCTTCTTGAAAAAAAATATATTGATATTTTAGAAGAAATTGTAATAAAATACTATAAAGGATATGAGCATGAAAAAATAAAAGAAGTTTCTGGAAAAGAAGTTGACAAGCTTTTGAAAGATTCCGAATCTTATTTGAAAAGATTAAAAGAACTAAAAGAGCAAATAGAAAAAAGAACACACGAAAAAACAATTTTACAAATTTACGAAGATGTATTTCACCTTTTGCATACAATTATAGGAAAAAAACCTCAGGCAAAAGTTCTTGAAGAGTTTGAAAAAAATTATGTTAAAAAAGGAAAATTTACTCAACAGCATATTAGAATTTTAAAGAATATAACCGTAGCTAAGGCAGAATTCAAAAAAGGTAAAATGAGTTCACATAAAATTGATGAAGCAAGAAGAAATGCAAATATTTTGATAAATGATTTGATTGAGTACCAACAAAGATGTGATTTATCAATTTTTGAAAAAGGAAAAATAAAAATAAAATATGACAAAGACAAAATTGCTGAAGGCATTATCTGTGATGGGAATTTATTTTTAATACGTGAAAACAAAATAAAAAAGATAAATGAAAACGTTTCAGATTCCACATTAGAAGAGCTAAATTCTTCTCTTGAAAAACAGAAAGAACAAAAAGAAATCTTACTTAATCCTAAAATTTTTGAATTATTAAAAAAAGAACTAGGAAATTTTGAAGTTTATTTATAAAAGACTTAATCTTTGTTTATGGCGATAACATAAGGGAAGGATTTAAAATTCTCTATTTTCTTTAATATCTATGATTTATTTTTTTGTCCTTGGAAGAAATCCAGAACTTTCGCTTATAGAAATTTTTTCCTATGTTAAAAGAGAAGGGAATTCTATTCTAAATTGTGTTCAAATAAAAAACTCTGCATTAATTGAATTTTCATCTCCTTTGCAAAAGGAAGCGCTTTCTAAACTTGGCGGAACAATTTCTATGGGAGAAATTATTTCTAAAGGAAAAATAAATGATATTTTACAACAACTTGAAAAAAAAGAAATATATTCTGGAGTAAAAAATAATTTTTCTTATATTCTTTTGAATTTTGCTGAAGATTCTTCTTTGGAAAAAATATCGGAGTATCTTAAAAAAAGATTTAAAATTGAAAAATTAAAAGCTTCTGAAAAAAAACTTAGGAGAGAAATATCTTCTCAGAATGGAGAAAAAAATTCTATTGTTTCTTCAGGTTCCCTTATAGATGAACAATACTTTTTATTTGGAAGTAAAGAAGAATTATTCTTTGGAAAGATTATTGAAAAATGTAATTATAAAAAAATTGAAGAGAGAGATATGAAAAAACCAGTGAGAAGACAGGAGTTATCAATTTCTCCAAGATTGGCAAAAATAATGATTAATTTATCTGAAATAAAAATTGGGCAGACTCTATTAGACCCTTTTTGTGGAATAGGAGTTATTCTTCAAGAAGCCCTTTTGCAAAAAATAAAAACAATTGGGATTGATAAAAATAAAGAAGCTATAGTTGGAGCAAGAAATAATCTAGAATGGTTTAAATTTTCAAAAGAAAATTATTCTCTGATTACCTCAGATTCTGCAAAAATAAAGATAAAACCTGTAAATGTTCTTGTTACTGAACCAAATTTTGGAGAGACTCTTAAAAAAATCCCCTCATCAGAACAAGCAAAAAAGATGCAACAAAAATTTGAGAGATTAATGATTGAGGTTTTAAATAATCTTAAAAAAAGTATTAGTGGAAGAGTTGTTTTTACTGCCCCTCTAATAAATATTGGTAAAAAAAGATTATCTTGTGATATCAAAAATATTATTGATAAAACTCATTTTAAACTTGTTGAAGGTTTTCCTATTAAAGAGTTTAGAAATTCTCAAATTGTTGGAAGAGAAATTTATGTTTTAAAAAACTAGAGAATTAATAAGGTTTATAAATGGTTCTTATAATAATTTAATATGAAAACAGGAAGAGTATTACAGTTTAGAAGGGGTAAAAAAACTATTACAGAAAGGCACTTTTTAATTGAAATTGAAGGTGTTGAGAATAGAGAAGCTGCTTCTAAGTTTGAAGGCAAAGAAGTTGAATGGAAGTCTCCTGCTGGAAAAATAATAAATGGAAAAATTGCAGCAGCTCACGGAAATAAAGGAGTTGTAAGAGCTATTTTTGAAAAAGGTCTTCCAGGACAAGCGATTACTACTAAGGTGAATATAAAATGAGTTATCTAGAGGGAATTTTGATATAAAATGGCAGCACTAAGAAAAGCGGCAACGTATTCTAAGATGAAGGTTCTCCCTTATACAAGGGTAAGCAGAAAGAAAAGCAAATCTTACATAAAAGTTGTTCCTCCTCAAAAAATAGTAAAGTTTACTATGGGAAACAGTTCTTTGTATAATAAGGGCGCTTTTCCACATATATTATCTTTTATTTCTACAGAAGATGTTCAAATAAGACATAATGCTCTTGAAGCCTGTAGACAGTATATTAACAGAAAACTTGATAAGGAGTTCTCAGGACAATTTTACTTTAGAGTTGTTCCTTTTCCACACCATATTCAAAGAGAAAATAAAATGCTTACTGGAGCAGGAGCAGATAGAATGCAGACTGGAATGCAGTTATCTTTTGGAAAATCTGTTGGTAAGGCGGCATTGGTAAAGAAAAACTCTCCAATATTTATACTAGCTCTTGGAAGCGAAAAAGCCCTAGTTAAAATGAGAGAAGTATTGAAGCAGATAAAGCCAAAACTTCCATGTTCAACAAGAGTTCTATATGAGTATAAAAGTCCTAAAACAAATCAAGAGCCTTTAATTGATTTAGATACAGATTGAATTCTTATAAATATTTAACTTATTAGTAGTAACAAAACAGAAAGATTTATAAATATCTCACTCATAAGAAGATTATGAGTTTAGAACAAAGAACAAAAGATTTTATGTTAGAAGGAGATTTTGATAGAGATAAATTTGTCAAAACTGGAAAAGTTTACCAAGATATAGGTAAATGGATTCAAACTATTCAAAAAGATAGTACTAATCCTGACGTTATGAAAAAAGCTGGAAAAACTTTTTATGATAATCCTTCTTTCTATTATCAATCTGGAACCAATCCAAGACCAAGACTTGAAGATACTTTTTCTGTGCTTCAAGACAATAGAGCAGAATATGCAAAAGAAAAATACTCAAAAATAACAGAGGGATTTGAAGATAAACAATGGTTAGAACTAGTTTCTTCTCTTCCATTATACAAAAATGGAGATAAATCGCATGATGAAATTGTTGATGCAATTAATGAAAAAAGGCAAGTTGATGAAGCTTCAAGTGATCCAGAAAAAATAATTCAATTTCTATCTAATAAATCTAAAAAATTTGATGATATATTAAGATTAGAATTTCAAAGAGAAGTATATAATGAAAGATATCTTAAAACATTATTTGGGATTTATCAAAGAGAGACAAGCGCAAAAATAGGAAAAATGCTTTATGATGAAAATGGAGATTTGAAGAAAGGATTAGCTAAAAAGATATTCGAAAATAGTCTCCATTCTGCAGAATTGGAAATGGTAAAGGAAACAGATAAGGGAGATAAAAATGATATTTGGGAATCAGATATAAGACCTTATTACCTTGCTTTGGCTAATTTAAAATATAAAGTAGAAAAGAAAAAAATAGAAGAAGATAAAGAAGAAGATAAAGAAGATTTTGCAAAAGAAAGAGCAAAAACAAGAAAAGAAAAAGGAATGAGTATTTACTAGTTTTCTACTGTTTCTTTTACTAACCTAGCCATTACTTCTATAAATTCGGATGTTCTTTCTTGCCAAACATCTATTTCCTTTCCTTCAAGATTCTTTATTTCTCCATGAGATATTTTCTTATATAAAAATAATAAATCTCTATACCAAACTACATATTTCATTTTTAATTTTTCTGTATTAACAAATGTATTTTTTAATTCAACAGGAATATGTTCTGGTGATGGAGGCATAACTTTTGCTGAAATAAGTGCGGCATGGGCAGAATCAACCATCGCCCAATAAAGCCCTTCTATTGCACTAAGTTCGGCGGCTTTGCTTCTAGCCAAATGTACAGGAGCTCTCTGAAGACAGCTGTATATTGTTTCTGGAGTAGGTTTTATTTTTCCCTGCAAAAGAAGATATTTTAATGGACTAAAAAATCCTCCAACATCAACCATTGCTTCACCATATCTTAGAGTATTAATTATTACTGGATCCCCTTTCATTAAATCTTCCCACCAGCTACTTAATCTAACAGTGTTTATATGAATCATTTTTTGATAAGGATTTGATGTAAGTATTTTGTCTAATTCTCCTCTATACCACCCTATTAATTCTTGATCCCATTTTACTGAAACATCATCGACCACTATGATTATATCTATATCTGATGTTGGCTTTGAATTATGTTTCATTGAAGAACCAAAGAGAATTATTGACTTTACAATCTTATCAAATCTTTTATATGTTTTTACTGCAAAATCCATTGCAATATCTGTATCAGTATTAAGGTGAAGAGTTGGTATATTTTTTGGATTTATTTTTAAAGACTTCTTTGAAGAATTTTTTACTTCTTTTTTTCTGAGCGTGGAAATCTTATTTTTTTTCACCATCTTTTACTAGTAACATTAAATCAAACGTATTTTTAAACGTTTTTACTTCTTCTTTTTTCTTAAATAATTCTTCTTCCTACTAAACTTAAAAAATAAACCCGCTGAAATAAGGAATAGGATTGCTCCAATTGCTTTTATCCATCCGCTTCCAAGTGCACCAATAATTCCTCCAGTCATATTAGCCGAGGTTACAACCATTAATGCCCCAATAATTCCTGTAATAAAAACTGCGGCTTTTTTGTATAAAGCTTTAGATTCTATTTCTCTTATAGCTGCCTCAGCATTTTCTTTTGTTTTTTCTTTTATTGACTTCTTAATTATATTGTAACGTTTTTCATTAATTAATCCGTAAGATTCCAAAACATCCATTGCTGAATCTAAAAAACCCATGTTATTTACTGTTTGAACTGCTTCAGCAAGTTTAGGCATTTTTTGAGCATAATCTCCACTCTTAAAAAGAGAATATAAATCTTGAAATGCTTCCAATGTATTTTCAAGATATTTTTCCCCTTCTAATTTTCTTTTGATAAATAATTTTGAAATAGGATTCCAGCTTCCAGCTTTTTCTTCAAGTGCCCCTACTTTTAAGACAACTTTTTTTGCTTTATCATCTAGTATTTCTCCGGAAGCAATATAGTTTGCAATATTTGAATGGATATACTCTTTTCTATATTTCTCCGAAGAGTTCTCTTTATCCTTAGATTTTTCTACAAAATGATTTATAACTTTACCTAAGGCATTTTTATCTATATGCTTTTGAATATATTCTTCATACTGTTTAAATTTTGGATTATTTTCAAATAACGCTTCAATTCCATCTGTATAGGCAGCGTTAATCACTTGATTTAAATCATCATTTTTATTCTTTTTTCCTTTCTCTTTTTTAGTCATGATTCTTTTATATCTTATTTAATTAATAAAATTATTTATTCCATAGGTTTTCCTGTTAGTCTACTTCCTGCTCCTCCTCTCTGTCCTCCTAGCTCTGCTGGAAGATTTGAAAATCCTGCTCCAAACGTTTCATAGTTTCCTTGAGGAAGCATTTGTCCATAACCTGAAAAATATCCTTGTTGCAATCCTTGAGATTGATTCCAATATGGAGCCATTTGCATTGAATAAATTGGAGAGCCCATAGCCTCTAAAACAAATGGATAGGGAGAAGTCCCAAAATGTTGTACAAATCCTCCAGCCTCAGCAATTTTTCTTGGTTTCAATCCTTTTTTTTCAATTTCTTCCAAGAGATCTTTAAAAGGAACATTACCCATTCCTACGGGCAAATGAGAATCCGAATATCCAAAATTATCTGAAAGATGAACATGTTTTACATATTTTGAAATTTGTTCTAGCTCTTTTTTCAAATCTTTATCTTCAAAACCTTTCTTCTTAGAAATATTCATATGCCCGGTATCAAAAGTAATTCCTATTAGTCTTTCGGCTTGCGTTGCAGCTTCCTCTTCTGAAATTCCTCTTTGAACTGCTTTTTCAACAAATTTTTTTCTTGATTCTAAAAGCAAATTTCCTAGTCCTGGGACATCTTCTCCACCCATAGCAGAATTAAAAGCCATTCCTGGATACATATTTTCTATGCAAATCATTGGCGCATCATTTTTGTATTTATCATATGCTTTTAGAGCAACATTAGCAAAAGTTTCTGAAGATTTTTCAACTGCAAATTTTTCTAGAGGAACATAGATTTCTGGATTTACCTTGGACATCCCTCCAATTAAATTTTGTAAAGCATTGGAAAGCCCAAAAGCGGTTTTATTTTTTTCAATATCTTCTTTAAAATTATTTGATACTTCTACTAGGTATTTCTTTTCTTTATCACTACCATAAACATATGCCTTATTAAAAAGACTATTGAGATATCTATGAGCATCTTCTAAATATAATCTTGCATTATCTGCTCTTTTCATTGCTTCAGAATCTATGCTTGATTCATCGATTGGCTCTCCTTTCGCTTCTTTTTGAGATAGATAATGAACATATGGTTTAATCTCGCTTAATATTCTATCGGCATTCTCTTTATAATAAATAACTTGAGATATTGAATTATTCCATTCGCTTTGATTTAAAAGTTCTAATTCTTTTTTAGGTTCTCTTATTTCTGGATTGCTCAATTCTCTTCCAGGGGTATAAACCGATTCTTTTTCCAATGGAACAAATTTCCCACTTTCTCTATTTATTGCAATTAATTTTCCTATTTCTTTTCCTTCTTTACCCATAATATATTCAGTCCCTGGAAGCCCAGATGAATGAATTGTCACTGGAATTGGTTCTCCACTCTTTATATCATGAACCTTATCAATCATATCATTAAGTTGATGCTCTGCAATCTCTCGATAACTACTATCCCATGGTCTTCTCCCTTCTGGATCTATTCCTGAAGGTTCAATTAATGGAGCATGAACAGAAATTTTTGTTCCAGTAATTTTACTAATTCTTCCAATTTCTTTAAAATGCTGCTTTGGAATTTGATCAAAAACTTCTGGGCTTAATACTCCTGCTTCGATTGGAATCATTCCTTGATTTATTAATTGATTAACTTGTTGAATTTGATTTGCAGTATCCGGTTTTGTGGGTGCACCAATGCTGTTACCTGGAATGTGATGCCCAACAAAAAGCTCTCCAAAATTAGGTTTTAAAGAAGAATAACCTCCTTGATACATATCTCCTATAAGATATTTTGCTTGTTTTTTTTCCACCATCTTTTCTTTTTGATATAGTTATATTACTAAAATATTGTTTATATAATTATTGATAATTATTTCATTAGTTTATATCTTTTTTCTCTTCCAACTTCGGTAAAATCAACTCTCTCTAAAAAATAATCTTTACTTTTGCCTATCTCTTCTGAAGAAAAAGGAAGGGTTTCTTTTTCTAAAAATTCTCTTTGAAAAATTCTAAAATCTCTTCCCATATCCACGAAGTTTACTCTTTTTGGTTCAGCAGGTTTTGAAAAAATTTCTTGTTTCTTTTCTTCTCTTGGAGAAAAGAAATTGTATTCTTTTGAATCACTTGGAGTAAAATCTTGCTTTTCAAACTTACTTTCTTCCTTTTCAATAATTCTGAAAGAATTTGATTTATTTTTAGGTAAACTTTCTAAAGAATCTATTGAAGGAGCAATAAACTCTCTAAACTTTATATCACTATTTACGTCTTCTTCATCTAATACTCTTTTTTCTAAAATTTCTTTTTCCTTTTTCTTTTTTTTAATGTTTAGATTTAAGAGATTTATCTTTTTTTTCTCTCTTTTAGACATAAAATAGCTAAGGCTAAGAAATATTTAAACTATTTGAAATAAAAACATTTGAATTTATGAAGAAAGAAGGCTGTTTTTACTAAGTATAACTTGCCATATCATGAGCTTTTTTGAAATAATCAAAGAAATCAAAAGCGGTTTTCTTTGCATCCTCTGCTGCTAAAACTCTTAAATGGTTTTTTTCTACAAAATTTTCTTTTTTAATTTCCATTGGTTTTTTTTGTCCTTTTAATGTTTTTTGTTTTATTTCTTTTCTTTCATAATATCCAAATAATGCCAAAAAAGGATTAATATCTCCTTTAGATTTTTTTTCTTGCTTTTCTTGTGTTTCATTTAAAAAATAATCTATTTCTTCCTGAATCTGCCCTAGACTTTCAGTAGTTGCACCTTCTATCAAACTTAGAGCATCGGAAATATCTGACTTTTCCATTTCTTCGTTTAGTTTAGTTATTTCTTCCTCATTTAAAGAGTATGCTCTAAATGTAATCTCTGCCCTTCCCCCAAAAGAATAGTGAGCTTGTTGAGCAATTTTCCTAGGAATTCCTCTAAAATAAATATCCACTAAAACACACTTATAATATTTTCTTGCTTTGAGATTGCTTAATTCTACTGGTGGAGAAATTTGAGATTTTCCAAAAAGAGTAAGTTCAAGTATAATTGTATCAAAAGTTTTAACAAAATCTGGATTTCTTCCTTGTTCTTTTTGTTCTAGTTGCTGTGCAGTTCTCAAATAAGGCTTTGCCCATCTAGAATAAATTTTCAAACTATTTACCTGGCTCTTTAGATATGATTTTTCCATTTCATACCTTTTTCTAAGTTCAACTTCAGATTGAATAAGCCACAGATTAAATTCCTGTATCCTTGCTTTGAGAATTCTCTTAACTCTATCATTTAAATCAATTTTATCCACGTCTTTTTCATCTTTTGCTACTAAAAAGGCATCAATTAAAGTCACAAATCCTACCTGCCCAAGAGCCATTGCTTTTATACTTGAATTTCCTTTAGTTATATCTACTTTATCCATCCAAATCTGTTTTAAAGACATAAGTGCAGCCTCTTTTTTTTCATTTGATTTTAAATCATCATAAGCTCCAATTCTTATTTTAAATTCTTTTAAATCATAAATTAAATTTAATATGCTTCTAGTAACATTATTTATATCTCCAAGAATTTTTGTTCCTTGTTGTTGCATGATAGTTGCTCTTTGCCCAAACTCTCCGAAATGTCCAGAACCTGGGGAAGTTGAAAAATTATCTATTAATTTTTCAACTGTAAAGCCCATATCTTCCATTAAATCCAAAATCCAAAAGTAAACTGGCTCAAGAGAACCAGAAATAGTGTCATAAACCATTTTATGTTCCGCTTCTGGAGACTTTTTTTTATTATAATGCGGGCTAACCTCTTTAATTAACTGTTCAACCGTTTTAAATGCCATTCTCTTTTTATATTTAATATATAATGCAATTAGTATTTTTAAATTGTATGCTGAAAATAAGCTTACAACTTTTTTATAATTTCCCCTAAACCTGAAGATAAGGAAAAGATTGCATAAAAGATTGAATTAAAAATTCTAGAAATGCTTATAAATATTATTTTCATTTATATATCATGGGTTTATTTGGTTTAAGAAAAAATAAGATTATAGACTACACGGAAGGGTATAGGAGGAGTAATGCAACCCAGACTAAATCTTCCTCTTCTAGTGAAAAAACTCAGGACCCATCTGGACTTGTTCCTTTAGGTTTTTTTGCTGATTCTTCACAAAAGGATTCTTTTTCAGAAAAATCTTTTGATGAGGGAAGCACCCAAGATAAAAGAAGGAAACTTGCAAAAAGACTTGTAGATATGACTGAAAAGATAGAAGATTTATCAAACCAGATTTATCACCTTCAACAAAGAATAGAATTACTCGAGAGAAAATCTCATCCAGAAGACTTTACTCCTGTATTTTAGTAAGTTTATTAAACTTTAATTAATCTTTTTTTCTATGGAATCTTTTGAAGAAAAGGCTCGTGCTTATGCAATCAAAAATGCTTTGGGTCATGATGGTAAAGCCGCACAAGGAGCTGTGATCTCTGCTTTATTTAATGAAGGTTTGAAAAAAGAAGAAGTTAAAGAGTATTCTAAAAGAATTTCTGAAATAATTAAAGAAATAAATAACCTTTCTCCACAAAAACAAGAAAAAGAGTTTGATAGATTAAAAGATTTTGTAAGTGAAAGACCACACCGAGAAGGATTACCAGAATTACCACAGGTATCCAAAAAGGGAGTTATAATGAGGATTGCACCTTCCCCCTCTGGAGCCTTTCATATAGGACATGCAATGACTGCTTGTATTTCATATTTATATGTAAAGAAATATGGAGGGAAATTTTATGTAAGAATAGAAGATACTAATCCAGAAAATATTTTTCCTCTAGCTTATAAATTAATTGAAGAAGATTCAAAATGGATATTTGAAAATTCTGCAATAATAATAATTCAATCTGAAAGAATGGAACTTTATTATAATTACGTTGAAAAATTAATTAAAAAAGGATTTGCTTATGTATGTACTTGTTCAAGTGAAAAATTTAAAGAATTTTCTGATTCAAAAAAAGAATGCCCTTGTAGAAAAAATACAATCAAAGAAAATATTAATAGATGGGAAAAAATGTTAAATAAAAAAGGTTATAATGAAGGTGAAGCAGTATTGAGATTTAAATCGGATATGGAACATAAAAATCCTGCTATGAGAGATTTTCCATTAGCAAGAATAAATTTAACTTCTCATCCTCTTCAAAAAAATAAATATAGAGTTTGGCCTCTCATGAATCTTTCTGTAACTGTTGATGATATAGAGTTAGGAATGACTCATATAATAAGGGCAAAAGATCATAGAGATAACGCTGAAAGACAAAAAATGATTTACAAATGTTTAGGGTTTGAAAAGAAATTTCCTTGGACTGCTTTTTTAGGGAGATATAAATTTAAAGATTTAGAACTTTCAGCAACAAAAATAACTCAAGGAGTAAAAGATGGAAAATATTCTGGATGGGATGATCCTTCTCTTCCAACCCTTGCTGCACTTAGAAAAAAAGGATATAAACCAGAAGCTTTTTGGAAATTTTCTGAACAAGTAGGTTTATCTGAATCAGATAAAGTTATGGAAAAGAAAGAGTATTTTCAATTATTAGACACATTTAATAAATCATAAAAACATTTAAATATATAGAGAATTTATTAAAATTATTATATTATCTGAAAAGGAGGTGTGAAATGAGAAACAAGAAAGCTATGTCTGAAATCGTCATTACTGTGATAATGGTTGTTCTTGCCCTTGTAGCTGTTGCGGTAATTTGGCAAATAATCAACAACTTAATCGGTGAAAAAGGAACACAGATAAGCGTAACTCAAAAATGTCTGGATGTTAAATTAAATATTCAGAGTGTCTCTGAGTGTACAATCGATAAATGTAATGTTACCATTAGAAGAGCTGCAGGTGGAGACGAATTTGACGGAGTAAAGGTAGTTCTTAAAAGTCCTACAGATGCAAGTAAGGTTATTGATATCGCAGGAAATATTGAAGAGCTTGGAACAGAGACTTTAACAGCTGCTTTAGTAGAAGGAGATGATTTCGATGCTGCTACTTCTAATTTTGTTGAAGCAACAGTATACTTCATTGATGATTCAGGAAAGCCACAAAACTGTCCTCAAAAGGCAGAATACAACTTTTAAACCTTTTATTTTTTTATTTTTCTTTTATTTTCTTTTATTTTAAATATGAGCGGATGCTTCAAACTAAATCTTTTTATATGGAATTTTGTTAAAATAGATGTAATTACGGAGATTACAATTTCACTGGAGGCAATTCGAAATTGTCCTTCAGGGTTTTGAGGAAATTTAAAAAGAACCCTATGGTTCTTTTTATTATGGTGGATGTAGTTTAATGGTAGAATGCGCGGTTGTGGTCCGTGTGACGAGGGTTCGATTCCCTCCTTCCACCCTTTATGCAAAATATGTAAAGATTTTGTATCCACA
>CAZAGO010000005.1:17657-23894 GCA_964485045.1 Candidatus Woesearchaeota archaeon
AAAGATTTTGTATCCACAGAAAGACAGAAAGTGAATCGACTTCCTGTAAAATTGAAAAAGAAGATGATAAAATGAAAATTTTATTTTTATGTAAATATAACAGATTTAGAAGTAGAGTAGCTGAAGCTTATTTTAAAAAAATAAATAAAAATAAAAAAATTAAAGTAGAAAGTGCCGGAATTATTCCTGGAAATTTCCCTTTAAGCAAAGAGCAAATAAAAGCTGCAAAAGAATTTGGAATAGATATAAGAGGAAAAATAAGAGGATTAGATGTAAATATTCTAAAAAATAATAACCTTATAATTATAGTTGCTAATGATGTTCCAAAAAAAATATTCTTTTTTAGAGGGAAGTATAGATATAATATAAGAATATGGAAAATACCAGATGTCACAACTGGCAAAGATATGGAAGGAAATAAAAAGGCAATAAGACTTATTATAAAAGAAGTTGATAAGTTAGCAAATGAACTTAAAAATTTAAAATGAATAAAAAAAATATAAAGTCGAAAGAAGAACCTTTAGTTAATTCTTTTAGTCTTAGACAAGTTAAAGGATTTAAAGATTTTACTGGAAAAGATGCAGAAAAAAGAGCAGAAATAAAAAAAATACTTGTGGAAACTTTTGAAAAGTATGGATATGAGCCTGCAGAAACCCCAATAGTGGAATATGAAGAATTTGTAAAAGGAAATAATGAAAAAGACGAGGCTGTTTCAGATATTTTTAAGCTTCAAGATAAAGGAAAACGTAAGCTCGCACTTAGATATGAATTTACATTTCAGATTAAAAGAATAATGCAAAATAAAAAACTTCCTTATCGAAGATACCAAATAGGAGAAGTTTTTAGAGATGAACCTGCAAGTTCTAATAGATTTAGACAATTTACTCAATGCGATATTGATAGCATTGGAAGCAATATAAGAGATGAAGCTGAGATACTTTCTATTATTCAGGAGATATTAAATAATTTAAACATTTCTGCAGAGATTTATGTAGGGAATAGAAAACTTCTAAATGAAATTCTTGATGAACAAAAGGTAAAACAAAAAGATAAAGAAAATGTCTTACGAGAAATTGATAAATTAGAAAAAATATCTGAAAAAGAAATAATTCAATCTCTTAAAAAATATAATGCTGAAAAAGTTTTAAATATTTTAAAAAATAAAAAAGAATATTTTAAAAAATATTCTTCTTATTCTGAGATAGAAGAACTTGAAAACTTTTGTACGTCTTATGGATTAAAAATAAATTTCTGTCCTTCATTAGTAAGAGGGTTAAGTTACTATAATGGAAATTTATTTGAAATAAAAACAAAAAGCATGAAAGAAACGATTATTGCTGGAGGAAGTTATTGTTTTGAAAATGTTCAATGCACAGGAATCTCTTTAGGATTAGATAGAATATCTCTGATTGCAGATATAAAAACAAAGAAAGAAAAATTTATGGTGGTATCTATAGATAAAGATAAAGAATCAATTGTTCTTGCAAAAAAACTAAGAGAAAAAGGAAAAAATGTCATTTTAAAATTTGGAAAGCCATCTAAAGCATTGGAATATGCAAATTCATATAATATAAAGAAGATTGTATTTGTGGGAGAAAAAGAGTTGAAAGAAAAAAAGTTCAAAGTTAAAGATATGGATACTGGCAAAGAAAGTCTCCTTGTTCTTTAAAAATGAATATAAATCATTGGGAAAAAATTTCTGAGAAATATTATGAAGAGATACTAAGTCCAATTAAAAATAGTAGTAAAAATCCTCTATTTAAAGATCTAAATAAAATAAAAAATAAAGACAAAAAAAGTGTTATTAATTTAGGTTGTGGGCTTGGAGAAATTGAAGAAATTTTATCAAAAAATTTTAAAGAAGTTATTGGAATAGATTTTTCCAAAAAAATGATTCGCCAATCAAAAGAAAAAAATAAGTCTCTAAAAAATGTTAAATTTTATTTAGATGATATTTCTAATTTAAAAAAATTTCATAATAAATTTGAAGTAGCTATTTCAATAAATTCTATAATTTCAAGTGATCTTAATAAAATTGATAAAATGTTTAAAGAAGCTTATAATGTTTTAAAAAGGAAGGGACAATTTATCTGCATTCTTCCTGCAATGGAAGTTTTTTTGTATCAAGCTCTTATTATTGCAAAAAATGAAGCAAAGAAAAATACAGAAGTAAAAGAAATAGAAAAAAAGATAAAAAAACTAATTAAGAAAAAAGAACATAACTTTCTTTTAGGAATAACTAATTTTGAAGGAAAGCAAAAAAATTATTATCGTTTCGAAATATTATGGAGACTCAAAAAAGCTGGTTTTAAAAAAATAAAAATAAAGAAAGTCCTTTACTCTTGGAAAGAATTTTTGAATGCCGGACAAGGATATTTTCCTAAAGAAGATCCTCCTTGGGATTGGTATGCTCTTTGTGAAAAATAGATCTTTTTACTTTTTTAAGTGAATATCCATTTGAGGGAAAGGAATATTTATACCGTTTCTATTTAAAGCATTATATATTTTAGTATTTGCTTCGTCTATTGATGGAAACCTATTGTCAAAATTATTAACATAAAAATATGCTTTAAAATTTAGAGAGGAATCCCCCATTTCAACAAATCTTACCATTGGCTCTGGTTCTTCAAGAACATTTTTTATGGATTTTATTTCTTTAAGAACAATCTTCTTAACTTTATCTATATCCGAACCGTAAGATACATTAAATGGAACTACTGCACGAGATATCGGACTTGGAAGAGCTACATTTTGAATTACAGATTCGGCTAATTTGCTATTTGGAATTATGATTAACTCATTATCAAATGTAAGGATTCTTGTGCTCCTTAATCCCACCTTAAGAATTTTTCCCTTGGTGTTTTGATCTAAATAAACTAAATCTCCTACTCTTATTGATGAATCTAAAACCATAGAAGCTCCAGAAAAGATATTTGAAAGAACTGGTTGCAAAGCAAGAGCAACGGCAAGTCCAGCAATACCTAATCCTGCAAGTAAAGGAGTAATTTCAATACCCCACATTTCAAGAATATAAAGTAAAGCGATTACTACGAGTGCTACGTTCATTATACTATTCAAAAGAGAAAGTAAACTCTCATCTACATTTGATTTCGTCTTAGAGGCTACTTTCCTTAAGAAACGTATTGCAATTAAATTGACTACTGCATAAATTATGTAGGCAAAAACTACAACTGATGCTGAAAAAATAACCTTATGGACAAGGAATAAAGATTCTTCTGAAAGGGCAATCTCTTTTACTGCAAAAGCCAGAGCAAAAAGTATTGATAAAGCGGAAAGGGGCGTGCTTAACTTAGCAATAATTTTATCATCCAAATCAGTTTTTGTTTTGCTTGAAACTTTTATAAAAAAACGTTCAGATAAAAATAATACTATTCTTATAACAGTTAAAAAAAGAACAAAAACTACTGAAGCTCTTAAAAATTCATTTGAAAGATATTGGTCCAGCATACTCTAGAAAAATAAAATTAAGTTTTTAAATCTTATGAGGGGATAATTGAGCAAACAATTAGTCAGGAGATATGAATATATTGTCTAATCTTTTAATCTTTTTTGGAGGAACTATTATTATTGTATTGTTCACATTTTTATCTTTTTTCTTTAAAGTCCATGAAGAATAAAAAGTACTCTTTGGAAGTTTTCTTACTTTTGGAATAACTGTATCTGCTAAAGTAACCATTCTATTTATCCCTAGAACTGTAGCCCAATGATCAGATTTATACATAGGATCAGTATAACAAACTAGAGGAGGAATTCCTCTTCTTATAA
This sequence comes from Candidatus Woesearchaeota archaeon, assembly GCA_964485045.1. Lineage (GTDB taxonomy): Archaea > Nanobdellota > Nanobdellia > Pacearchaeales > GW2011-AR1 > CAZAGO01. The sequence goes on from CAZAGO010000005.1 coordinate 21,444, forward strand.
AATCATTAAGCATTTCTAAATCCCCCTCTTCATAAATATGCTCTACTAAAAAAACAGTCTTATCTATTGCTTTTAATATTTTTCTAGGACTACAACCTTCTTTTTTATTAGATTTTGTTAATTTTGAAAAAATTTCTTCTCCGTAGTCTTTCCCAGTCCAGTATTGAAATAAACATCTCAGATTAGCTGGACCACAGTTTGCTCTAGATTGCTTATGAATGGGATACTCTCCATGTATAGAACTCATTTTACCTTTAATTTTATTTCCATCTTCCAGGAATTCTTCTCTCCAAATATTTTTCTTTCTTTTAAAATTAATTCTTTTTTAAATAAAGGACAACCAAGAACAAAAGTTTCAAATTCTCCTCCTTCTCCAGCAGGGTGAATTTTGTATTTCTTTTCTAACTCTTCAACTTCCTTAATAAACTCTTCATTTATCTCTCTACCTAGCCATTCTTTACTAAGAGGATATGCAAAAACGCCTATTATTATAATTTTAAATTTATTTTCTATTAAATTTCTTAAATATTCTATCTCATTTACCTGCCATAGGGGATTAAAACATTTTATTTTTAAAGCATCACATATTTTTTGAATTCTTGAAGATTGATAAACAGATTTAATTGCTCCTGTAACAACACAATCTATTCCATAATTCCTTACTGATTCTTTAATCGCTTTTTCCAAATCTTTAAGCTCTTCTTCCTTTTTTCCCTTTGTCTTGAAGATGACTAAAGGAATGTCCATAACTTTTGCTTGTTCCTTTACTCTTGTTATAGAGGGTGTGTGAAACATGTAACTTTCTTTATTTTCAGAGAAGATGGAAATGAGGCAAGAAATTTCATGTCCATTTTTCTTAGCTAAATAAGCCGAATAAACAGAATCTTTTCCTCCAGAAAATAATACTGCGCATTTCATTTGTTTGAAGTATCTATTTATATTTTTAAAGATAACTATAGTAATAAAATTCTTTTACAATCAACTAATTAGTATCCTATGCTTAAAATTACTCTTTTAAAAAAGAATCCGAAAACCTATATTCTAAAATATTAATTAGTTGCCCAACAGAAGTTCTACCAAGCATTTTTGCAGATTGGTAAATCAATCCTTTTACTAAATGCTCTGCATCATCTGGCAAAAACCTTGCACTTATTGGTTTAATTGGATTTTTTATAGTCTCTCTGGTTTGATAAGCTAATACAAAATCCCCATTTTTATCAACATAAGATCCATATCCGCTCTCACCAGTAGTACTTAACCAAAAGTTTGAATATTGTTCAGTTGAAGAATTTTCATCTAATTGTGGAAGAGGAATTTCATATCCGCAAAAAAATAATCGGGAATCCGTGTTAAAACCTCCAAAATGTTCTGTGCAAGTTACGTGCCCTGGTTCTAACGAACGACCCCATTTAATTAATTGCTTTGCACCATCTTTTCTAAATGTTGCTTTAATATCTTGTTGCTCAATATATTTCATAACAGCAACTAATAAAGTTCCTTCTGTTGAATGATATGGTGCAATAGTATTTCTATCTGCATCTGTTTCAGGTCTCATACTAATGGAATTATCAAAAGGGTCCTTTGTAGGATAAGGAGCAATATCTGTTTGGTATATCCTTAAATCGGAATTAATATCACCAGTAATTTCTGTAATTATTTCGGAACCATTTTCTCTTTTTCTTGTCCATGTATAACCTTGTCTATATACTCCAATCTCTCTTGATTGTTGTAGAATATAAGTGCCAACTGTTGTAACAAATTCTGAAGGAGATGTAAATCCAAATTTAGAATAATCCCAAATTTCTTCTGGTTTTAGAACCCTTGAAGCTAAATCTCCAGAAAATAACAATAAGTCTTCTAAATCACAAGGTTCTTTTATTGTATCAAACGTCCTTTGAATAGTCCATTGAAATTTTTCAGGATTATTTAAAATCCCATTCATAGTTTTTTTATATTTCTGAGAAAAATCCTTTGGAAAATGGTTATAATATCCCCTTTCTTTTAAATCTTTAACAAAACCAACTATCTCATAAGGCAAAAAATGCCCCCCAATATAACCAAGTCCCTCTTTTGATTTTTTTAATTCATTAACTCTATCTTCAATTCCAGAATTTTTAATTTTTTTAAAAGCCTCAGGATATAATAAATAATTGAATCTCATTTTTCTTAAATTTTAAAAAGAAAATTGTTTAAAAGAATTTAGGTGATTTAGATAAATTTAAATTAAAATAAAATGCATCAGCCGGGAATCGGACCCGGATCACAAGCTTTTTCCGAAAAGACTGAAATCAGAGATTTCGTCAACCCCAATCTGCAAGCAAATTCTCGTGGGAAGCTCGCATACTACCACTATACTACTGATGCATAATACAAACCTATGGTTTTTCTTATCAACTTTTCCTTTAAATTTGAGTCAAGCCTGATACAAACCTATGGTTTTTCTTATCAACT
>CAZAGO010000005.1:23994-30095 GCA_964485045.1 Candidatus Woesearchaeota archaeon
TTTCCTTTAAATTTGAGTCAAGCCTGATACAAACCTATGGTTTTTCTTATCAACTTTTCCTTTAAATTTGAGTCAAGCCTGATACAAACCTATGGTTTTTCTTATCAACTACAGATAACTATATTTATAAAATTTTTTTAAGATTATTCATCAATTCCATTAAGAGGATTTTTGAAATCCTTTTCTATACGTTTCAATCTTTTCTTTTTTTCTTTAACTGAAGGTTTTTGAATAAGTTCTTCATTCATTTCTTCTTCAATTTTTTCTTCTAACTCTTCTCTTGCTATTTCCTCTTCTATTTCATGTTTTAAATCTGCAAATCTATCAGGATTATGCTTTGAGTAAATCTCTTCAAGCCAAATATATACTTCTTGAAAATTACCCTCTTGTTCTAACCATACTTTTTTTTGATGATCTAGATGCAAAAGAGGGAAAAAAGAAATTATCTTTTCTTCTCTTCCTACAGCAAAATCGGTAAATGAAATTTTTTTCATGCTTTTGTTTGAATTAAAGTGCCCAGAAAGCTTTTCATAAATCTCATGTATTTTATCTTTTAATTTGAAGGTCTTTTTAGGAATAGAAAAAGAAGTTTCTCTTAAAGCATTTCCATGAAGTACGACTTTTCCTATTCTTCTATTCTCTGTCATTATTGCCTTTTCCATAGACTCTATCAATTCTTTTAGAGTAACTTTTCTAAATCTTGGCAAAGGCGTTCTTAATACTAATTCTGGAATTTCTTCTTCCAATTCAATCCTCTCAAAAGCTGTCTTTTTTGCTTCTTTTTTCTCAAATAAAATTTCGTCAATACTTTTTAGGTACTTATTTAAAAGAAATTCAGATTTTATTCTTAAAAGAAGAGATGCGGCAAGAAGAACCTTACTTGAAACAAAAAAATCAGTTTCCTCAAAATCGCGTATTTTTTCTAAATATTTGTCTGCTAATAAAGAGATATTTATATCCCAAGGGTCAAGTTGTTCAGTATGAATAAGGTCGTATATTATTTCTTGCCAACCTATTTCTCTGCTAAATAAAATCCCATGAATCTGTTCTTGCTTAGAACTCTTTATTTCTTCTACCCTCTTTTCATCGTCCATTTCCTACATAATCTCCCTATTTTATAAATTATTTGTATTAACTATTAAATAGACTATTGCTACTCTATCATTATTCCTTCTTGTCATTCTTTAAGGGTAACATAACCGAAAGATTTAAATACAATAAACGGCTGAGTAAGTTATCACCTCTTTTTCCCCAGGAGAGGCTTCAGGTCAGCTTTTTGTAGACTTGGAGAATCTCCCAGGGTTATATTCTTCATACATTAAAATAACATTTTTATAAAAAATCGCAGAGTAATTATTTGATTATATCCTATAATCCTGCGTATCATATTCCAAATAAAAAATTAATTTGAATAAAAATTTATTTAAAAATAAATTCTACTTTTCTTTGGAAGTAAACTCAGAATAATGACATTTACCGCAATAAACTCTTTCCTTAGAAACTAGTAAGAAAACTCCTGGACCACATCTTGGGCAAAATCTTCCCCTCTTTATGCTATTTCCATCAATCTTATACTGTTTATACTTCACACTTGTCTTTTTGTTTTTATGCGGTTTTTTTCCCTTCTTGATTATCTTTTTCTTTGCCAATTTTATTGTCCTCCTTCTTTTGGTGCACTTGCTTCTTTATCTTTTTTTGATTTTGATTCTATTTTTTCTTTTTCTTGTAATGAAGAATAGATTTTTGCAAAAACAAGGAAAAGAGATGTTCCAAACTTTCCTTCAATCTTATCAATAACTATTCTGTCTTTTGAAACAGACAATTTTTTTTCCATTATCTCCATAACTTCATTTTTTCCAAGTATGCTTTTAGCAGAAACTTCAATTAAAACCTCTTTTCTATCAAAAAGAGGGTTTTCCATTTCTTTTATTATCTTGAAAGAATCCATTTTATCTTGTTTTAATTGCAAAGTTTCCTTTTTCTTTTAAATTTAATTTTGTTGCAATCTCAGACTTTTCAGGATTTATAACAACTATTCTTCCTTTGAAAGATTCTGTATGCTCTCTTGAATCACATTTTGGACACTTCTCATCTTCATGAATTGTCCTACATATCTTGCATGCTCGTGGTTTAACCATTTTACTTCTTTTTTCCTCCTTTAGGTTTGGTGGATTTTTCTTCTGATTTGGCAGCTTTTTTATCTTCTTTTTGTTTCTTTATCTTGTCTTCTTTTATCCATTCTATTTTTCCAAGTCCAGGTTGTCTCATTGTTAATCCTATTTTTGGATCATCTCCTTTATGACTAATTGCAACTATTCTTGCTATGCATAGGTCATCTTGTTTAAGAATCCTTTTGCTAACTTTTCCTAAAAGAGCGTTCGTTTTACTAAAACTAACATAATCGTCCATAGTTTGACTTATATGAATCATTCCTTTTAAAACTCCTAAATCCATAAACGCACCAAAAGTAGTTATCTCTGATATTTTTCCTAAAACCAATTCATGAAGAACAGGTTTCCATATTACCAATCTAAATGTTGAAAGATAATAGGCTGCTCCATCTCCAGGAATCAAAACACCCTCTCCAACATTAAGAACATTTACTACGGTTACCACTTTTCCAAGTTCCTTATCATAATAATTTGAATAAGTCTCTCTTATCTGTTTATCGACAGCTTCGGCAGTAGGCAAACCGAATAATTTCGGCTCTACTCTTATATAATCCTCAACTTCTGCTAGGTAGAACATTTTCTCTTAAAATTAGAGTAAAAATTGCTTTTTAAAGCTTATGATAAATATTTTATTAAAAAAATTATATAATTTCTATTTTCTTTTTTCTTGTTATTACCATATTTCTGGATTTTGGTCTTTTAACTCCTCTATCAAGGGTAGCAACAATTGTTGAATTATCTTTTTCAAGAAATTTTTTTATCCCTTTATCAACATATTTTTCTTTTAAATCTATTTTTTCAAAAGGTGCTCTTTCAAGTAATATTAAAGAAAATTCTGCTTCTTGCTTAACTTTACCTTTTCCTTTTTTGGCAATTCTCTTAATCTCATCTATAACTTGAATTGGAAGCAAAATTTTTCTTCCACTCAAATTAAGCTCTTCTATAAAATCTATCTTTTTCCTTATACAAGATAAAATGAAATTTGTATCCAATAATATTTTTTCCACAATTTGTAAAGGTATAAGTGATATAAAAAACTTAACATTTATTAATGGGTTTATCTTTTGATTAAAATAATAAAAGATGGTTCAGGAAAAAGAAAACGTCTTAAGGATTTTTGAAGAAGCTAAAGACGCAATCAAAAAAGAAGATTCTTTCAAACTTAATGATTTAAGCAATCAAACAATAAATACTGCCTCAAGAACCCACGACCCGGATAATATCGCAACTGCAGTAGTGATTTATTCTATAGGAAAAATAATCGAAAGAAAAAAGTATAGAGAATACCCAGAATGGAATGCTCTCTATAAAAAAATTATTTCTTCTATAGATGAACTAATTCTTGCAATAAAAAGGAATAGTGATAAAGATTTTAAAAAAAGTGTTGATTCTCTTAGAAATTATATAAATCGGCTTTCTGGAAAACTTAAAGAATATGTGCAAGATGTTTTTAGAAAAGCGCAAATAAATAAGGCCTCCAGAATATACGAACACGGAATTTCTATGGAAAAAACGGCTAATTTATTAGGCGTTACCATGTATGAACTTGCACTTTATTCTGGGCAAAAAGAGAGTTCTAATGATTATAAGATTATCACAATTGATGCTCAATCTAGAATTAAAATGGCCTTGGATATGTTTAATTAAAATGAATGAAGAAAAAATTATCATCTTTGATTCAAGCACTTTAATTAGTTTTTCAATGAATGGTTTGTTTCAAGAGTTTAGAGATTTAAAAAAAGCTTTTGGAGGAAAATTTATAATTCCAAAAGAAGTTAAAGAAGAAATAATTGACAAACCTCTCACGATTAAACGATTTGAACTTGAATCTCTTAGGATGCAAGAAATGCTTGAAGAAAAAGTCTTAGAGTTGCCTTCTTCAATAGGAATTAGCGATAAAGAAATATCCTCAATAACAGAAAAAATATTATCGCATGTAAATTCTCTTTTTTATTCTGAAAAAAGAGAAATAGAAATAATTGGAAAAGGAGAAGCTTCTTGTCTGGCTCTTAGTAAAATATTAACTGAGAAAAAAGTAAAACATATTATTGCTGTTGATGAAAGAACCACGAGAACTCTTGGAGAAAGCCCAGAAAGCTTACTTAAATTTTTAGAAAATAAACTCCATACCCATTTAAAGATGAATAAAAAAGATCTTAATTTCATAAAAGGAATGAAATTTATCCGTTCTACAGAGTTGGTTTATGTAGCATATAAGAAAGGCTTGATAAGGATAAAAAAACCTCAAGTCCTTGATGCTCTTCTTTATGCCATGAAATTTAAAGGCTGTGCAATTTCTGATGAAGAAATAGAAGAGATAAAGAGAATAAAATAAATTTAGAAAACATTAAAAACGGCTAGTTCTAAGAAGAATTAAGGGTCTAAATTATAATAACATTATGTAGGTATCTAGGCTCATTTTATTAGGTTTTCTTTATCACATAAACTTCATCATTTTTTCTAGCCAAAAAAGATTTAAAAGCGACTTCTTGACCTTTTAATGCTTTGTTTACACACTTATTATTAATTTCTATACGATTAATATCTAAACTTAAAATTCCTGTCTCTTCTCCAATGATTACTACTTTGTCTCCTAATTTTAACTCGGAAACTAATTTAACTGCAACTACTTCTGCCTTGGGAAAATACTTTGTTACTTTTCCTATAAAATGTTTTTTTTCAGTTGCTGCACTATTTTCAACCATTGCAAAATCTCTTGGAGTAGTCTTTCCAAGATAAAATCCGCTAGAAAATCCCCTGTTATAGACTTTCTTAAGCTCTTGCATTCCTTCTTTTATTTCTGCAAGAGATAACTTCTTATCAAGAGCTTTTCTATAAAATTTTACAGTTGTATTGACATATCTTGAATCTCTAGTTCTTCCTTCTATCTTAAATCCGGTTACTCCAGCATTTTTCAAATCTTCTATAAATGAAAGTGTGCATAAATCTTTTGCAGAAAGAATTTTATTACTTTCTACTTTTAATTCGTTTCCCTGATCATCTATTATAGTATAGCTCCTTCTACAAGGTTGCATACATTTTCCACAATTCGCGGATTTATCAAATAGAAATTGAGAAGTAAAACATCTTCCAGAAATAGCTACACACATTGCTCCGTGAACAAAACACTCTACTTCTATTACTTTAGATATCTCTTTAATCTGTTCTAGACTAAGTTCTCTTGCACAAATAATCCTTTTTGCTCCTAACATCTTATAAAATTTAGCGGCACTAGAGTTAGATACTGATGCTTGAGTAGATATAAAAAAAGGAATTTTATACTTTTTACATAATTGAATTACTGAAAAATCCCAACAAATGATTGCATCTATTTTCCCTTTTATCTCTTTTATAACTTCTTCTATGTTTTCAATTTCTTCTTCAAAAATTATTGAATTTAAAGTTACATACATCTTAACTTTCTTTTTTTTGCAAATTTCTCGCATTTTAGAAAGATCTTTTATCTCAAAATTTTTAGAACTATCTCGCATTCCAAATTTTTTTAATCCAAAATAAATTGCATTAGCTCCAGCATTTACTGCTGTAACAAGCATGGAAAAGTCTCCTACTGGTGCAAGCAATTCATATCTTTTTTCCATAAGATAGCATATTAATCTGAATTTATAAGATTAGTTATAAAGGAATTAGAATTATTTATTCTCTTTTTATTCTTGAAAAATTCTTTTCATATTCTTTTTCTATAAAAACCATCATACCTAATAGAGGATTGAAATTCTCTTGTTTATATAAATTAAGTATATCTTCTTGATTAAAACTTCTAGGGTTTATTGGATAAGGTAAGAAATATCCATTTGACCTTATTTTCTCCACCATTCTTGATGACTTCTTTAACGCACCTCTATAACAATCTATAGCATTAAAAGAAATTATTTTTTCATTTTTAAAATACTCTTCAAGTGCTTTTATAAC
>CAZAGO010000006.1:0-29868 GCA_964485045.1 Candidatus Woesearchaeota archaeon
ACTATTTCTAATTTATAAGGCAAACTTCCAGTTATTAAAATAGTTTGAAGTTTCTTCATATTTGTTTGAGCAGAATTGTATGCTTCTTCTTTAGTCTCACCAACTCCGGAGCCTGAAATAGAAATTTGAGTTGTAGTGCTCCCTTTTAATCCATCACTTATCAAGAGGGTATCTACAACTTTATCATCTAATATAAGTTGGAGTTTTTCAGAAAGATAACTCTCTCCTCCTTGAAAAACTGTTCCATTCTCATCTGTAGAATTTATACTTAGATTTCTAGTTATATCTGCATGTCTCTCTGCAGCTAACTGACTTAAATAAATTGTAAAGGCAAATCTACAAATATACCCTCCATCAGATGTTTGAAGACACTCTCTTACTCCGGCACAAGTAGCGTCTTTTCTACAAACGGAAGTTATATCTTTTTCTCCCCCTACAAAAACTATTTCTTCCCCTATTTTAGCTTCAAATTTTCCTTGTTGCCCAACTAATTCTCTTAACTCATCTGTAGTTATTCCAGCAACCTCTACAAGAAGAAAAGTGTTTCCAGTTAAATCCGAAACTGAACGAACATTTACATCACTTATTCCAAAAGTATTCAATCTATTAGAAGTAACTGCAATCAAATCATTCATCTCATTTTGAGAAAGTGTTTGATTCACTGGTTGAATCATTGCTCTTGCCCCCCCGCTTAAATCAAGTCCTGTTTTAAGACTCGTCTTAGGAATATTTGATATACCTATTGCAAGAGTTTCATTTGTTAGAAAAATTATATTTCCTTTGTTGGTAGAAATGTCTATTTTAATTTTTTCTTTAGAAGGAAATAATTCATTTATTTTTGTTGAATAGTCTTCTATATTTCTTATGTTGACTCCGTTTATTGAGGTAATTATCATCCCTTTTAAAAGCCCTTCTTCTAAAGCAATTGAATCTTCACCAACCGAAGTTATTAAAACTCCTTGCTGAGGAACAAGAAATATAAGAGAAAATATTGCCACTCCTGTAAATATTAAAATAAATATCTTGGGGGTTTTTCCTTTTACAAAAGAAAGAGTTGCTAAAATAGATATAATTAAGCTTCCTACAAGTATATTGTTTGCTATAGGTAAATTAAGTATACTCATCATTGCAAATGCTAGAGAAAATACTAAAACCCAAATCTTCCAACTTAATTTCATTTTATATTTTTACTTTCACAATACCATTTAATTATGCCTGCATTTGTAAACCAAGTGTTAACTATATCTGCAGATAAACCTAGTGCAAGAATGAGAAATATTTGTCTAAATGAATCTGGTAAGCCTGTTACAATGAAAAAAGCTGGAAGAACCGCAAATAGCGCGGTGAGTGTTATAAAAATACCTGTTTTAAATGCACCAAAAATTCTTTCGTTGAGCGTGCCCCCTCTTTTTTTAAGAGCCCTCGTTGTTAGAAGAATGTCCGTATCAACAGAATAACCAATAAGCATTAAGAATGCCGCAATTCCTGCCGTAGATAATCTTATTCCAAAATAATTTACAATAGCTAAAGGAACAACTATATCTGCAAAAGCAGCAAATATAATTGCAATGCTAGGAATAAAAGTTCGGAATAATACAAAAATAACTATAGACATTAAAATGAATGAAATTATTATAGCAAAAATTAATTGTTTGTAAAAATTACTGCTTAGTGCTGGGCCTGAAAATTCAATATTTGAATTTTCAGAAGTAAGTTTTATTTTCAGTATCTCTTCTATACTTTCTTCTAAAATTTTTGGTTCAACAGGACTTTCTATTATAAATGCTATTTGTCTTCCAGAAGAAATATCCGAAAGTTTCTTAAAAGAAATATCTGTGTATTGTTTTTTTAATTCTGATTCTAAAAAGGAATAATCTAAATCTCCTTGAAGAGTTATAGCTGTTCCTCCAGAAAGACTAACATCTTTGATTATGAAATCGCCTGTAGTTGAGTATATAAAACCTAGATAGAAAACTGAAATGATTACTAATAAGAGAGGTATGAAAAGCATAACCTTATACCATTTATCATAATTGAAATCTTTAAAAAAATTAAAATTTTTTTTAATAGGCAAGTTAATTTCTTTTTGTGATTCTTTTAATTCTTTTGTATTTATTTTTTCTTCTGACATCTTTGAGTATTTTAAGCTAAAAATATTTAGATTCTTAACCTTTTCAATTCTTTCTTTTGCAAAATGCGCCGGCCGGGGCTCGAACCCGGGCCGTCTGCTTGGAAGGCAGACATACTAACCACTATACTACCAGCGCTTGAAATTAAAACAAATTAAGGGGTTTTAAAGTTTGCTAAAAAAAAGAAGAGAAATAAATTTTCAGAAATTAATGCCCGAGACAGGAATTGAACCTGCGACCCCTTCCCACAGATAAAACAAAACTTCGTTCTACTCTCTTCTTTTCGAAATTATGCTCTCCAATGTAATCTTCTAAGTTTAATAAATCCCAAACTGGTTCTTCTTTGTTTAAGTCTATAAATTTTCTCAGAGGATTTGTAATCACTTTCCCGTCATTTTTATAAACAAGATTTTTTATTTTATTTAGAGGGACTCCTTTACAAAGATCATATAAACATCCTTCCCCTTCTCTTTGGCAGACGTAATCAACATATTCATTCTTAATAGTTTGTTCAGGTAGCAAAGAGGGATGAATCCCCCCCCAAATTATTTTTTTTTCTGGGTAATTTTTTTTAATGTACTTGCTCAATCCTAAGGAAGAAGATACTTGCATGGTCACAACGCTAAAACCGATTAAATCTACTTTTGAAATTATTTTATCTAATTCCTCTCGGGGGTTAGAAAGTTCCCCATGAATTAAATAAACTTTAACTCCTCTTCTTTTTAGGTAAGAGCCAAGATAAAACATTCCCTGGGGGAATCCTGGACGCATGACACCCCCCCCTGGCCAAAATTCTCTTTGCTTTTAGTGTATATTAATGCAATTGATTTCATATTGTAAAAATCTCTTTAATAAAATATTTGGAATAATTAATAAAGGTTATGGTTTTAAAATCTTTATGAAGATACTGATTTTGCTTAAAAAATGGCCAGGAGGAGTTGGAGGAGGAATAAAAAATATTTCTAAGGAGCTAAAGAAAATGGGGCATGTTCCTGTTGCTATTTCAAGAGAAGAAGATTTGAAAATAACTTCTTTCTTAAGATCTATTTTTCTGCTGCGCAAAAAAATTATTGAACTTGATAAAAAAGAAAAGTTTGATATTATTTATACGCAGGATTGGAGTGCTGCTTTCCCTTTGATTTTTCCATATCCTGTTTTTAAGAAAAAACATTTTTGTATGTTTCACGGAAACCAGTTTGGACTTGGAAAAATTTTGCAAAAAATTGTAGGAAAGATTATGGGAAAAAGATTACTCTGCATGGCCCCTTCAATAAAAAGAAAATTTCCAAATGCAAATATAAATTACTGTGGGGTAAACCTGTCTCAGTTTAGGTCCTTAAACAAAAAAAGAAGATATTTGGGGTGGATTCAAAAAGAAACTGAAAAAATTTCTAAAGAAGAAATGGAAGAGATAAGTAAAAAAGTAAACATACCTCTAAAAATTGCAAAAGGATTTAGCCATGAAGAAATGAATTCTAAATTCTATAATGAGTGCAAAGTTTTTATTAGTCTTCCCCCAAAAGCTGCAGGGTTTCAGGCATCATGGTTAGAGGCAATGGCTGCAGGGGTTCCGGTTATTATAGGGAATAATGAAGGTGCAGGAGAAGTCCAGCCTTTTGATAAAGTTTATGAAGAAAACAATCCCAAGGAGATAGTTGAAATTATAAAACATCCAAAAAAGATTAATTATAGAAAATGGATTACTGAAAATGATTTTACCTGGAAAAGGCATGCAAAAAAACTGATAGAAATTTTCAAAGGAAAAGATTAAATTTTTCTATAAAGCTCTGCAGATTTTTCAAATTCATCTATACTGTAAGTAGTCATTGGGTGCTCCAAGGAATCTCCCACAAAAACTTCTTCTGAAAAAATTGAACGAAGAGTCTTTTTTAAATTCGAAATACCCTCTAATTCCTGCACGATTTTATAAGGGATAGTGATAATTTGCGGTCCTGCTTTAACTAATCGAGATATATCTTTAGGGGATCTTATACTTCCAACGATTAGAGAAGTATTTGTTCCATCTAATTTTTTTGCAACATAAGCAATTTGACCCAAAACTATTTCCCAGGCTTTTTCAGAAAGATGTTGATTTTGTTTTACAATCTCTTTCCAGTTAGAATCAGTCAAAATTGCCTGAGGGTTTACCCCTGCTAGTTCTAAAATTTTTGAATCAAGCATTCTATTTGCAAATAAACTTACATAAGTTGCACCTGCCTTTGCGGCAGTTAAAGCCTGATAGGGGGTCATGCAAGCAGTTACATTTGTCTTGATTCCTTTTTTTGAAAGTTCTGTTGTTGCTTCAAGTCCGCCCTGGCAAACAGGGATTTTTATTACAACATTTTTTCCCCAGCCAGCAATTTCATATGCTTGTTTTAATAGTACTTCTTTTACGTCTTTTTTCCTTTGATTTAAATCTTCAATAGAAATCCCCCTTAAATCTGTTTCAAGGCTGATTGGAACAGAAGGATATTTTCTTATAATTTCTCTGCAAGCCACTTCAAAACCTAAAGACAAATCTCCGGTGAGTTCCATGATCTTAGGGTTAGTAGTTATACCATCATCAACTTTTCTTGAAAAACAATCATCTATTTCTTTTACACTAGCCGTATCTGCAAAAAATTTCATTTTAATTTCCAACTTCCTGCTTAATTAATTCTCTCAATCTATCTACAATCAAATGCTGAAGAACACAATGAAATCCTTCGGTGTGCGGTGTTGAATCTTTTGGAACAACTATGCAAACATCACACATTTCTTTCATTTTTCCCCCATCAAAACCGGCTAACCCTAAAATTTTTGCATTTCTTTTTTTTGCAAAATCCATTGCCTGAACAATATTCCCTGACCATCCAGATCCTCCATGAACAGAAAAAAGAAGTAAGATATCCCCCTCATCAAGAAAAGTATTTAATAATCCTCTATAAGCCAAATCCCACCCAGAATCGTTTATCCAGGCTGTTAGAGAAGGGGAATTATCATTTAAACAAATAGCTTTGAATCCTCTATTTGAACTTATTTCCTTCATCGAACTATCGTTAATTATAGTTTTAACTAAATCTCCTGCAAAATGAGAAGCAGTTGATGCAGAACCTCCATTCCCTAAAGTGATTACTTTTTTTCCTTTTTTCCATCCCTCAAAAAGAATTTGAATAAAAAGGTCTATGTCTTTTCTGTTTACTCTTTCACAAATCTCTCTTGTTTCGTTAAGATAATTTTCAATAAATTCCTTATTATTCATCTTCCTTCATAAATAATCTTGCATCCATCAAGATCAAATTTAAATTTTAATTCTTTCAACCCTTCTTTTTCCATTGCTTCTCTTAGCTCTTTTTTCTTATTTTCTACATAGAACATCAAGAAACCTCCTCCTCCTGCACCGATAAGTTTACCTCCTGAAGCGCCTTTTTTTAGACCAAGGCTATAAATTTCATCTATTTTTGAAGAAGTCATCTTTTTACTAAAACCTTTTTTTAATTCCCAGTGGACATTAAGCCACTTTCCAAATTTAGAAGGCTCACCCGCTTCCAGAGATTTTTTTATTTCTTGGCCTATATGCTTAATTTCGTGCATTTGATTTAACTTTTCTTCCTGAGATTCCAGATTCTTCTTTTGGTCGGTTATAACCTCCACTGCAGAGTGCGTTATTCCTGTGCTAAAAAGAACCAAGTTATTTTCTAGTTCTTCTAAAGTAGAATAAGAAATATCCAGCGGGCTTGCAAATACAGATCCATTCTTTTCTATTTTAAGATTTAAAATTCCTCCAAATGCAGAAGCATATTGATCCTGTTTTCCAATTGGCTCCTTCAAAACATTCATCTCTATATCAGCCGCTTCTTCAGCAAGTTTTTTTGCAGAAACCTCTTCTCTTTTGTAAGTATGGAGTGCTTTAAGCAAAGCAACTAAAAATGCACTTGAAGATCCAAGACCTGTCCCAGCAGGAACATCAAATATGCAAGTGATTTCGATTGGATCAGTTATTTTAAGATATTGCAAAGCGGCTTTAACACGGGTATGTTCTATATCCTCTACTCTTTTAACTCGCTCAGTTTTAGAGTACCTTATAAAAAAATCATCATAAAATTCTCTTTTTTCCACAATAATATACGCATATTTGTTTATAGCTGCCGTAACCAGCGCTCCCCCAAATTTAGAAGAATAAAAAGGTAAATCTGTTCCACCCCCCCCAATAGAGACCCTTAATGGCGCTCTTGAAATAATCATAAATTAATCATATCATTAGACTTTATAAACATTTCGTAGAAAAGTTTATAAATAGTTCTATAAGAAAAACCATTTTCGACATATTTGAGAAAATTTATAAAAAATTATCCTTAAATAGATTTATGGAAAAATTAAAGATAGCAATTCTTGGAGCAAGTGGGATTGGGAAGTTCCATGCAAGAGAATTTGTTTATTTAGGAAGTAATATAACTTCAATCTTAGGAAGCAGCCAAGAAAGTGCTGAAAAAACTGCACAAAATCTCCAAAAAGAATTTGGAATTAGAGTAAAGCCTTATTCTGATTTGAATTTACTCCTTAAAGATAAAATAGATGCAGTAAGCATATGCACTCCTCTTCCAACTCATTACCTTTTTGCTAAAAAATGTTTAGAAAATAAATTGAATGTTTTATGTGAAAAACCTTTTGTAACCTCTATTCTCCAAGCAAAAGAATTATTTAATCTTGCTAGAAAAGCTAGAAAAAAGATGGGGATAAACATGCAATGGCCTGCAGTTTTAAAAGAATTGCATTATGATTCAAGAGTAAATTATTTTGAAATGCGCATGGGTTCCGGAGTCAAAGGAATAAAAATTTTAGAAGAGTACCTCCCCCATCAAAACAGTCTTTTGATAAAACTATGCGGAGTTGGATTCCCTAAAGAAATTAATTTCACTAAAAAAAACGAAGAAGATGTTGAAATCGAGTTTGAATATATCTCCAAGAAAGGTATCTGCAAAGTCAAGTACACCATGGCATTTAAAGAAGACAGACCAAGAGAGATTTTTTTTAAAATTAATAAAAAAGAGTTTTATAGGGTAGTTAGTGAAAATTATTCACAAAAAATAATTTCTGATGGGGAGGAAGTTTTTTCTGGGGACCCTTTAACTAGTTCATTAAAACATTTTCTTCAAACAGTTTCTTATGGAAAAAAGCCTTTGATAAGCGAAAAAGAAGTACTAGCAAATATTGAACTGTATAATCAGATTATGGAAAAGTACTTAATAAAAAATTAGGACTAAGGTTAAATTTTTTCTAAAGATTTAATTTTTTCTGCCACTTCTAAAAGGTTTGCACAGATAAAATCTGGAAAAATATTTTCTTTATGCATAATATTCCTCGCATCAATTCTGTCTATGCCAATTAAAAAATTCTTTTTTACACCTGCATTTTTTCCGGTCTGAATGTCGCTTAAACTATCTCCTACAACATAAGATTTTTTGAGGTCTATTCCAAAATCTTTTGAGGACTGAAGAACTAAACCTATTTTTGGCTTCCTACAGCTGCAATTTTCTTTTGGACCATGAATACAGCAATAAACTGCATCTAAATTTAGTTCTTTCTTCAGAAAATTATTTATTTCATCTAATTTTTCTCTTCGAATATACCCAAAAGGAACTCCTGGTTGGTTAGTTAAGACAATCAGTTTAAAACCCATCTTTTTAAATTCGGCTACCCCTTCCCTTACACCGGGAATAATTTTTAATTGCTCTACCTTTGCCGGAGACATTATTTTTCCATCTACTTCGTAAATGTTTTCATTAATTGTTCCATCTCTGTCTAAAAAAATTGCTTTTTCCATTTTCTTAAATAAAATCTAATTTTACTTTTTTTGATTCTATCTCTTCTTTTGCTAGTCGATATTTTTCTACACTTCCAACTTCCCGAAAATAATATTCATCCATCATAAAACTAAAAATCCCCTTTTTTAATAACTTTGGAAAAATGTCGTAAGCAAAATCTGAAAAACCCGGAGGGAGGTATTTAATGATCTCTGGCTGAAGAACATAAATTCCCGAATTGGATAAGTAAAATTCTTTACATAACTCTTTAAAAGTTTCTTCTGAAGGTTTTTCTATAAACTTTATTAGTCTCCCATTTTTGTTCGTAAATACTAAACTTGCCGGTTTTTTAGAGACCGACTTTTTTCTTAAAGCAATTGTTGCAATCCCTTTTTTTGTTTTGTGGAATTTAATCATTTTATCCAAATTAATATTCGTAAGATTATCTCCATATATCACCAAAAAAGGCTCTTTTCCCTTAAGAAAATCTCTAAAATTATTTAATGCCCCAGAAGTCCCAAGTAACTCTCCTTCAAAAGAATAAGTTATGTTTACTCCAAACTTTTTTCCATCCCCAAAATATTCCCTTATTTTTTGTGGAAGATAAGAAGTATTTATTCCAATTTCAGTTATTCCATACTTTTTGCATAAGAGAATTAAATATTCCAAAACTGGCTTATTATTTATTTGAACCATTGGCTTTGGAAGGGAGTCTGTAAGTGGCCTAAGCCTCTCCCCTCTTCCTGCAGAGAGAATTATTGCTTTCATAATCTAAGAAAACCAAGAATATTTATAAACTCTCTGAAGATTAAAGATTTATGAAAAAGGTGGGAATAATCGGGGGAGGAATATTTGGCTGCTCTGCCGCAATTGAATTAAAAAGAAGGGGTTTTGATGTAACTATCTTTGAAAGAGCTGGAGACATCCTGGCAGGAGCATCAACAAATAATCACCTTAGGCATCACTTCGGGTACCATTATCCTAGAAGCAGGGAAACTTCCTTGGAGTCAATTGAAGGGAGAGAAAGTTTTGAAAAAGAATACGGGGGCTGCGTCCTTGATGGTTTTCCTGCATACTACGCTATTGCAAAAGAAGGAAGCAAATCAACCCCAGAGCATTTTTTAAATTTCTGCAAGGAACTCAATTTACAATACAAATTGATTCAACCAGATAAAAATTTCTTCAACCTAGATAAAATTTCTATTTGCCTGGAAACTCCAGAATCTGCATACGATCCAGAAATTTTAAAAAAAATTATTTTAAAAAAGCTGAAAGAACTAGATATCCCCTTAAAATTAAACCACAAAATTGTTGGAGGAGAAATTCTTAAGGATGGAAGAAAAAAACTATCCATTGAAATTAATGGAAAAAAATCTAAACAGGAATCCTTTGATTACATTGTCTGCTCTATTTATGCAAATTTTAACAAGCTTAACGACTGGTTTTCTCTGCCTAAAAAAACAATAAGATATGATTTGATGGAACTCTTAGATATTCAACTGCCAATTAAAAAACCTATGGCGGCAATGATTGTAGATGGAGATTTTTGCACTTTCGTCCCAGTAGACAAAAAGGGCCTTGTTAGGCTTGGGCATGTAAAAAAATCAGTATTAAAACAATTTGTCTCAGACGATTTAGATACAGATGCAATTGTTTCTAACAACACCCTTTCAAATAAAGAAGAAATCCTAAACGAATCTTCTAAATATTTTCCAATTGTTAAAAAGTCTAAGTATGTTAAATCCGTGTTTATCATGAGGGTCGTAAATGCAAATGTTGAAGACACTGACGAGAGACCGACCGAAGTGACTGAACACGGGAATGGAATTTTTTCTATCTTTGGAGGAAAAGTTATCACTTGCATGGTTACTGCAAAAAAAATTGGGAATATTCTTCAAAAAGGAGCGATATGACCGAACAAATTAAGGGGTTTTAAAGTTTGCTAAAAAAAGAAGAGAAATAAATTTTCAGAAATTAATGCCCGAGACAGGAATTGAACCTGCGACCCCTTCCTTAGGAGGGAAGTGCTCTAATCCAGACTGAGCTACCCGGGCATATCCAAGTGAAAAAGTGCGGATACTAGGGTTCGAACCTAGGTAAGCACTAAGCTAACAGATTTTGAGTCTGTCCCGTTTGACCACTCCGGCATATCCGCATAAAAAGAACCCTCTGGTTCTTTTTGAATCTCCTCAAATTGCGAAGAGGTGATTTCTAAATGCCTCCTGTGAAATCACAGAACCCTAGTTCTTTTATTTATTTTAATCGGAAACTGCCATATAAAAAGTTTTATAAAGCGAAAAAATCTTGAAAAAATGAAGACGGCCATAGTAGGTTGGAAACACCTGTTCCCATTCCGAACACAGAAGTTAAGCTTCCTACGTTGGTAGCAAGTAGTTCCCGAAAAGGCGCGAAACTATCAAGCTGTCTTTCATATTCTTTTTGGAATAAAATGAATAAGCTTCATATCTCCTCTCGAAATCTTTTTGGAATAAAATGAATTAATATCGGCAATTCGTATTCTTTTTATATGGTTAATTACTTACTCTTTTATGAAAAAAGAAATTTCTAAAAACGAAGCAAAAAAGAGAATTGAAGAATTTTTTTTAAATGTAAAAGAAAAAACTCCCGCGGAATTAAAAAAAATAAAAAGGATTGCTATGAAGAATAGAATTCCTCTAAAAATGTATAAACACTTATTTTGTAAAAAATGCTTTACCCCTTATTCTTTTCCAAAAATAAGAATAAAAAATAAAATAAAAACTATTGAATGTAAGAATTGTGGTTTTATTTCTAGACAAAGTTTAACTAACTCTTCTTAAATTCACCAATGAGTTCTATTAAATCGGTTTGCCCTAAAAAAACAGATCTACAACAATATCTATCTAGCCCAAATTCATCTAAAACTTTCTGAGAACTTTCTCCTTCAGCAACTCTCTTTTTGTATTCTTCCCACAAATGAGCTATTGGCTTTCCACAGCTGAAACAACGAATTGGTATTATCATACTAATCAAGATTTTGGAGAGTTTTTAAAACTTACTATAAGAAAAACTTAAATACTAATTGAATGAAATATATTCGAGGTGAAGGCCTCAGATTTATTCTGAGCAAATAAATACTATGGATAAAGAAGAAATAATAATCGAATTAAGGAATGTTTCAAAATATTATGAAATGGGTGAAGAGATAGTGAAAGCCCTAGATTGTGCTAATATTGTTGTAAAAAAAGGGGACTTCGTTGCAATAATGGGTCCTAGCGGAAGTGGAAAATCTACGGGAATGAATCTCACTGGAAGCCTAGACTTGCCAACACAGGGAGAGATATATCTTGGAAAAGAGGATATTTCAAGATTTGAAGAATCGGAACTGGCGCAAATGAGAGGAAAAAAAATTGGTTTTATCTTTCAACAATTCAATCTTATCCCTAATTTAACTGCAAAAGAGAATGTAATTCTTCCTATGGTTTTTCAAGATGAGGAGGAGGAAGAGAGAGAAAGAAGGGCTGAAGAACTTTTAAAAATGGTTGATTTAGAAGAAAGAATGGAACACTATCCTTCACAACTCTCTGGAGGTCAGCAGCAAAGAGTAGCAATTGCTAGAGCATTAGCAAATGACCCTGAAGTTATTCTAGCAGATGAACCTACTGGAAATTTAGATAGTAAAAGTAAAACGAGAATTATGGAATTTTTAAAAGAATTGAATGAAAAAGGAAAAACAGTGATAGTTGTAACACACGAACCAGAACTTGCAGAAAATTATGCAAGATTAATTTATTGGTTAAAAGACGGGAAGGTTGAGAAAGTTACTAAAAAATATGGAAATAATTGGAAAATTCATTCAAAACCTTCTTGTGAATAGAAATTATTTTAACTTTTAAGGAGTAACATTAAAAAAGTTTATAAAGTATTGATTCAAAAAAATATAATGACAAAAAAAGATAAAATTGAGGAAAAGAAGAGTCTTGCAAAAGAGGTTGCTAGAAAAGACTGGTTTAACGTAATTATAAATGATATAGAAAAAACAGAAGAGATCTATGCAGACCCTAGAATAAAAGGATATATTAGAGACCATCATGAAAAGGTAATTCATACAATTATTGAAGAATACATTCCTGATGAAGATTCTAAAAACCTCGCTCAAATATATTTTGAACAAGCAAAAAGAGATGGAGAAAGAAAAAGAATAAAGAATGTAGAAAAAGAATTAAAAGCGCTTGAAAAAATAATCCTTAAATCTGAAATTCCTTTTGCTGCTAAAAAGAGATTTATTTCAAAAGCTGAAGAACAGATTAATTCGCAAATTCCTCTTGAATCACGAACAGGATTTTATGAAATTATTAAAGAGTATCATAAAAAGATAAAATCAAAAAATGATAATTAAAAATTTTTTTATATTAGGTTTTATATGCTTTCTTAGTTTAAACTTTCTTTCTGCAATTTCTGTAAATGCAGAATATATTTCGCTCTATCCTGGAGAGGAAGGTAGAATAAGTATGGAATTAAAAAACAATAATAATTTTGATGCAGAATTTGTTTCACTTTCTTTAAATTTGGAAAAAATTCCATTTATTACTGTTGGGAGTTCTGAAAAAAGTATAGACGAATTAGACGAAGAAGATAAAGAGAAAATAGTTTTTAATATAAAACCTTCCACAAGTATAACTCCTGGAGATTATGAAATACCCTATGTCTTGAAATATACCAATTCAGATACAAATGTTATTTTCACCAAGACTGGAAGTTTTGGTATAAAAATAAATGCAAAAACAGAACTTGATTTTTCTGTAGTGCCAAATAATAATATTCTTAATCAGAAAGGAAAGATTACCTTAAAGATAATAAATAAGGGTTTGGGTGAAGTCAAATTTGTTTCTGTTCAAATTTTCCCTCAAGGATATGAATTATTCTCTTCCGATACAGTCTATGTGGGAAATATTGCATCTGATGATTCAGATAGTGTAAGTTTTGATGTTTTCTTTAAGACTCTTTCTCCTTTGATTTATGCAAAAATAAATTATAAAGATCTAGATAATAAAGACCAAATAAAAACAATAAATATTCCAGTAAATGTTTATACTCAAGAAAAAGCTATAGAACTAGGCTTGATTAAAAAAAGTAATAATGTTTTCTACCTTGGAATAGTTTTGTTCCTTCTTGTTCTTTGGTTTATATATAGAAAAATTAAGAAGAGAAATAAGAAGAACGGGAGATAAACTCCTATGAAAAAAGAACATTTCTCTCTGGCTTTTAATAATCTTAAAAGAAGAAAACTAAGAAGCTGGTTAACAATTCTGGGAATATTTATAGGAATCGCTGCAGTTGTTTCTCTTATTTCTTTAGGAGATGGTTTAAGGACTGCAATTCTTGGACAATTTGGAGCGCTTTCTGTAGATAAGTTAACGATTCAAAATAAAGGGTCTGGATTTGGTCCTCCAGGAAGCACGGTTGTAGAAAAATTAAATGAAAAAGATTTGAATGCTATTCTAGAAGTAGATGGAGTAAAAATTGCTATCCCTAGAATACTAAGAATTGTGGGGATAGAATATAACAAAGTGCTTTCTTTTGGATATGTAATAGATATGCCTATGAATTCGGAAGAATTAGATTTAGTTTATTCTACTTTTAGTGCTGAAGTTGAAGAAGGAAGACTTTTGAAAGAAACAGATAGAAAAAAAATTCTTCTTGGAAAGGATATTGCAGAGAGTGAAGAATTTGGTAAAAAATTAAGTGTTGGAGATAAAGTAAGAATAAATGGATATTTCTTTGAAGTTGTTGGGATTTTAAAAAAATCTAGCAGCTTTCAAATAAACATGGTATACTTTATTCCAAGAGAAGATTTGGAAGAAATTCTTGGAATAAAAAATGAATATGATATGATTATTGCTCAAGTTGAAGATAGAGATAGAATTGAAGAAATATCGGAATCTATTAAAAAAGAATTAATGAGATTAAGAGGTTTGGATGAAGGAGAAGAAGATTTTACAATACAAACTCCTCTTCAAGCAATCTCTTCTGTAAATACTATTTTAGATATAATTAATATAATTGTTGCTGGAATTGCAGGAATATCCTTAGCTGTAGGGGGTATAGGTATTGCAAATACTATGTATACTTCTATTCTTGAAAGAAGAAAAGAAATTGGAATCATGAAAGCTATCGGTGCAAAAAATTCAGACATAGCTCAAATCTTTTTAATTGAATCTGGCTTACTTGGTTTGGTAGGAGGAATTCTTGGTGCAATTGTAGGAATCTCCATAGCTTTTTTAGGTGCTGGAATTGCAAATCAAGCGCTTGAAGAAAATTTATTCAAAGTGAGTATTTCTTATACTCTTATTTTTAGTGCAATCGCTTTCTCATTTGTAATAGGAGCACTTTCTGGTGTTCTTCCAGCAATTCAAGCAAGCAAAACAAATGTAGTAGACGCACTTAGAGGATAAAATGGAAACGAATTTGAATAATTTTAAAAATTATTGTGAGAGAAACCAAAACGTATTTACTAATGGATTAGGCTGTTCTGAAGCCCATAATCATCTGGTAAGAAAAATATTAAATGACCCTCATCTCCTTAATTTGAAAAGAGTTCTTTTTAAGTATAAGGAAGTTGATTTGTTCTCTAAGGAGGGTGGAGGACGTATAGACCTTGTTTTTATTACTGACGAAGAAATTCCTTATATTTGTGAAGTTAAGAGTAGTTCTAGGGCTGGAAGAGGAATAGAGGCTCAATTAGAAAGATATTACACTTGTATAAGAAAAAAATTCCAAATAACTCCTATAAGAATTGGAGTACAATTAACTGAAATGGGAAGAATAAAAAAGAAGATCATTCCAGTAGAAATTAAAGATTTGCTTCAACGAGTTTCTATTGGAGAGGAGATTTAACATGAAATCTGAATATTTTAAAATAGCTATAAAAAATTTATCAAAAAGGAAATTGAGAAGTTGGTTAACTATGTTAGGAATTTTTATCTCCATTGCAACCATCTTCACACTTATTTCTCTCTCTTTAGGATTGCAAGAAGCGGTAAAAGAACAGTTTGAAATGTTAGGTACAGATAAATTTTTTATTATGCCAAAAGCAATGATGTCTGGAGGAACTGCTTCTGGAAATTACATGCTCACTGAAAAAGATGTTTCATTTATAGAAAAAAAAGGAGGAATTGAAAGAATAACTTATTACACTATGGGAAATGTAAAAGTTGAATTCAAAGAAGAAGTAAAATATCTTGTTGCTATTGGAACCCCTCCTGAAGATATAGAAATATTTTCTGAGGCTGGTTCTTGGAAAGTAAAAGAAGGAAAATTCCCTGAAGATAAAGATAAAACGGGTGTTTTTCTTGGAGCAGATTTTAATAAAGAAAAAATAATTTTTGAAAAGGCAATAAGTGTTGGAAATAAAATAAAAATAAATGGAGAAGACTTTAAGGTTGTAGGAATTGCGGAACCAATAGGAAATCCTAGCGACGATAGCAGCATAGTCCTTCCAATAGAAAGCTTTAGAGAAATTATGAATCTCTCTGAAAGAGTAGATGTAATTCTTATTCAAGTAAAAGAAGGAGAAAATGTAACAGAAGTTTCAAAAGAAATTGAAAAAAGTTTAAGAAAGTATCGTGGAATTACAGAAAAAACTCAAGACTTTACAGTTTCTACTCCTGAAGAACTCTTAGAAAGTTTTCAAATCGTTCTTAAAATAATAACCGCATTTTTAGTAAGTATTGCTGGAATATCTCTTGTAGTGGGGGCCGTAGGGATTGCAAATACAATGTATACTTCTGTAGTTGAAAGAACAAGAGAGATTGGAGTCATGAAAGCTATCGGTGCAAAAAATTCTGACATAGCTCAAATCTTTTTAATTGAATCTGGCTTGCTTGGTTTGGTAGGAGGAATAATAGGAGTAATTTTAGGATATTTAATTAGTAAAATTGTAGAAATCGTCGCTGTAAATCAATTAAACACTAATCTTTTACAAGTTGCTGCTCCTTGGTATCTCGTTACTGGATGTTTATTCTTTGGGTTTGCAATTGGAGCTCTTTCCGGAGTATTTCCTGCAATTCAAGCAAGCAAAACAAATATAGTAGATGCTCTGAGATATGAATAATATTTCTTCTAGAAAGATATACAAATATTTAAAAAGACCATCTTTCTTTTTAAGAAATCTAAAATAAAAGAAGTGAAAAAATGGTTAAGAAATGCATTTATTGTGGAACTGAAATTTCTGATGATTGTGTAATCGACTTCTGCGATAGATGTGGTGTGGGTGTTTGGGGACACAAAATGTTCAATAACATAAAAAAGCAGATGGAAGATGCAAGAATGAAAGATGATTTGTGTAGCACAAATATGAATTTTAACAAAGAATTCAAAGGCAACAGTTTTAAACATATTTAGATAGAAGAATTCTTTAATTCTCGTGTAAAAGATAGGTTTTTAAATGAAGTTTTTCTGGATAAATTATCAAAATGAAATCGAAAAACTTAAGAGAAAAAGGTAAATTAAAATTGAGTAGATACTTTCAAGAACTTGAAAAGGGAGACAGGGTCTCTGTTGAAGAAGAATTAGCACTTCAACCAATGTTTCCAAAGAGAGTACAAGGAAGAACTGGAGTAGTTATTGGAAAAAGAGGGCACGCATATATTGTAAAGATAAAAAATCAAAATAAAGAAAAAGAATTTATAATCTCCCCAATACACTTAAAAAAAATAAAAACGCCTGCATAAAGATGATAAAAAAAACTGAAATATTAAGCCTCCCGGAAGTTTCTGAATATTTGTTAGAAGAAAAAGAAAAAAATGCTGAGCTAATTGCATTTATAAAAAAATTTAATTCACTTAGCCCAAAAGAGGCAAAAGAATTAAGGGAAAAACTTGTAGAGCTAAATCTTATGAAAATGAGAGAAGAACAAATCTCAAAAATAATTGATATGCTTCCGGAAGCCGTCGAGGACTTGGCAAAAATATTTACTGATTTAGGCTTAAATGAAGATGAGAAGAAAAAAATTTTGGAAACAATTAAAGAGTTTCAATAAAGAAGATGAAGAAAGAAGAATACGCAGTCATACTAGAATATCTCCCAAATGGGTACCCTTTAGAGGGGAAGATGATGCCTTTGGCCCAAGCTATTGGTGAAACTAATTTAACTCTTTTAGAATTAGTTCCTAGAAAGGGGGAGAGATTGGAATCTGGAGAAAGAGTTTATATTGGTGAAGGTAAGAGAGATAAAATATATTACATTTTGGGCAGACTCAAAAGAGAAAAACTTACAGAATCTGCAAAAAATCAGCTTCAAGAAGTAATTAAAAGATTAGTTAAAGAGCAGGAACAAAGGTTTCTGGAGTTTTTTAACACGGCAGAAGCAATAAATAAAAGAATTCATAAGATAGAGCTTCTTCCAGGAATAGGTAAAAAGCATATGCAAGAAATATTAAAACAAAGAAAAGAAAAGGTTTTTGAATCCTTAGAAGATATGAAAAAAAGGGTTCAAAATCTCCCAGATCCGGAAAAAGCAGTAGAGAAAAGAATTATAAAAGAATTAACCAATATCGAAAGATACAATTTATTTGTAAACTAAAATGGAAGAAAAAAAAGAAATAAAAAAAGAAAAAGAAAGTTTTGCTCCAAAAGCAAAAGATGAAGGAAGAATTGTAAGAATTCTTTCTAGTGATATAGAAGGAAAAACTGCTGTGTATGCAGGATTGACAAAGGTAAAAGGAATTTCATGGAGTCTTTCAAATGCTATTTGTAAATCTCTTGGAATGGACAAGAAAAAAAAGATTGGTGCTTTAACTGAAAAAGAAATAGAAAGAATTTCAGAATTTATTAAAAATCCAAAAGTACCTTCTTATCTTTATAATAGAAGAAACGATTTTACAACTGGAGAAAGCAAACATCTTGTTGGAAGTGATTTGGATTTAACAAAAGAATTTGATATTAAGAGATTGAAAAAAATCAAAAGCTACAAAGGATTAAGACACTCTGTAGGACTTCCATTAAGAGGGCAGAGAACAAAGAGCCACTTCAGAAAAAATAAAAAGAAAAGTGTAGGTATCAAAAAGAAAGCTAAAAAATGAAAAGAAAACATAAAAATTATTCAAGACCAAAAAGACCTTTTGAAAAGGTAAGAATTGAAGAAGAAAAGAAAATCAAAAAAGAATTTGGACTTAAAAACAAAAGAGAAATTTGGAAAGCTGAAGCTAAAGTTGGCTTAATGAGAGAAAAAGCAAAAAAATTAATTTCTGCAAATCCTGAAGAACAAAACGCTTTTTTCAAAAGATTACAAAAACAAGGGTTTGATGTAAAAACTATTTCCGATGTTCTTTCCTTAGATAAAAAAGATTTTTTAAGTAGAAGACTTCAAACAATTTTAGTTAATAAAAAATTAGCTTTAACACCAAAACAAGCAAGACAAATGATTGTTCATAAAAAAGTCCTTGTAGAAGGAAAAGCAGTAAATATCCCTTCTTATCTTATCCCGATTAATTTGGAAAATAAAATAACTTTGAGAGTATTAAAGAAAACAAATAAAAAAGAAGAAAAGAAAGAAGTTGTTGACGAATTAAAAGAAGAGGAACAGGAAGAATAAAAATGGATAAAAAAAAGGAAGAAATCGCTGAAGTAAAAGAATTGAAAGAAGAATCTCCTATTCTTGAAGAACAAGCTAAAGAAAAAGTTGCAGATAAAAAGAAAAAAGAAATAGAAGCGGTTTTGAATATATATGCTTCTTTCAATAATACTATTGCTCATGTAACAGATATGTCTGGAAAAACCATTTCAAAAATAACTGGAGGAATGGTAACAAAACATGGTAGATTAAAAGCAAATCCTACAATTGCAATGTTTATTGCAAAAAGATTATCTGAAGAATTAAAAGAAAAAGGTATTAATCTTCTATATGTAAGAATAAGAGCAAAAACAAGAAACCCTGCTCCTGGTCCTGGGGCAAATGCTATTATAAAAAGCCTTTCAAGAGAGGGCTTTAAAATATCAAATATTTTAGATACAACAAGATTCCCTAGGGGAGGACCAAAAGTAAAAGGAGGCAGAAGAGGAAGGAGACCTTAAAAAGAGAATAGATTTAAATAAGCTCTTTTTCCATAATTTAAGATGAAGATAATAGAAAAAAATAAAGAAAAATTGGTTTTTCTTACAGAGATTCATGAAGAACTTGCAAATGCACTTAGAAGATATGTCAACCAAATTCCAGTTGTTGCAATAGATGAAGTTGAAATTTCTATGAATGATTCTCCTCTTTATGATGAAACTCTTGCTCATAGATTAGGTTTAGTACCTATCAAAGTAAAAGAGACAATAAATGATAAAACAACTTCTTCTTTAAAAATTTCTTCAAAAAAAGAAGGATATGTTTATTCTGGAGAATTAAAAGGAGATGCGGAAGTGGTTTACAAAAATATGCCTCTTACAATTTTAAAAGAGGGGCAAGAAATAAAAATAAATGCAACTGCTCGATCTGGAAAAGGAGAAAATCATTCAAAATTTTCTCCTGGATTAATGTTTTATAGAAATACCTTTGATATTAAAATAGAAAAGGATTGTCCATTAGATATTGCTGAAATTTGCCCTCAGAAAATTCTAAAGATAAAAGAAGGAAAAGTCTTAGTTGAAAATGAAATAAAATGTGATGGGTGTGAATTATGTTTAGAAAAAAATCCAAAAAAAGGAAGTATAAAAATAGTTCCATCAAATGAACTTCTAGTAACGATAGAGTCTTTCGGACAATTAGATTCACATGAAATATTTAAGAAAACAATAGACTATTTAAGAAAAGATTTGAATTGGGTTCTTAAAGAAATAAAATAATAATTCTAAACCTTTTTATACAGAAGTTTCCGATTAATTTTATCAAGCGGGAGTGCCGGAGTGGTCAAACGGGGCAGGCTTAGGACCTGTTAGCTTAGTGCTTGCAGGGGTTCGAATCCTCTCTCCCGCATTATCTCTTTCTATAAAAATTAATACGATATCTTTATAAACCAAATTATTCTTGAAAAAATACCTGCGAGTTAAAAGCGTAAGCGGGAAGAAATTTCTTCTCGTAAATTTAACATGACAAAATCAAAAAGTAAAATTGAAAAGCAATTGCAAAGAAAGAGCAATCAAGAATTAGTGAAAACTATTATTTCTATGAAAAAGAAAGAAAAATGGCTTCCTATTGCAGAAACTCTTTCAGGCCCAAGAAGAAAAAGAAAAGCTATTAACTTAAATGAAATAGATAAAAATGCAAAAGCTGGTGAAACTATTTTGATTCCTGGAAAAGTTCTTTCCCAAGGAGAGATTACTAAAAAAATAAGAATTGTTGCTCTTAATTTTTCAGAAAAGACTAAAGAAAAAATAAAAAAATCTGGGGCAGATTATTTAAGTATTGAAGAACTAATTAAAGAAAACCCTAATATGGAGAAAGTAAAAATTTTAAAATGAAAATAATAGATGGAGAAAACGCTGTTCTAGGAAGATTAGCTAGTTATGCTGCAAAAGAGGCATTAAAAGGTGAAGAAATAGCAGTTATTAATGCTGAAAAAATTATAATCACTGGAAATAAAAGCTGGATAAAATCTGAGTTTACTAGAAAAAGAAAAATGGCTGGAAGTAGCCAAAAGGGACCTAGACATTCTGTTTTAGATTATTTACTTGTAAAGAGAGTTATTAGGGGTATGCTGCCAAATCATCGGACTGGAAAAGGAAGAGAGGCTTTTAAAAAGATAAAATGTTATAAGGGATTTCCAGAAGAGTTTAAAGATAAAAAAATCATTAAAATTATTGGAAAAGAAAAAAATAAATTTGTGAAAGTGGAGAGTATTTCAAAATGAATGAAAAAGAAATGGTTTTTTCTGGAAAAAGAAAAAGAGCCGTTGCAAAAGCAAGAATTTCTCCCGGAAACGGAGATATTAGAATAAATCAAGAAAACTATCAAAAATTAAATTATTTAGATAAATTAAGAATAGAAGAACCCTTAAGAATTGCAAAAAAAGTCTTGGGAAATTTAAATTTTAATGTTGAAATAATTGTTAGGGGTGGAGGAGAAAAAGGTAGATTAGAAGCATGTAGACTCGCACTTGCAAGAGCAATTTCTAATTTTTCCAATTCTGAAGAACTGACTCTTTCTCTTATGAAATATGATAGAAGCCTTCTTATTGCAGACGTTAGAAGAAAAGAAACCTACAAACCCGGAGATTCTAAAGCAAGAAAGAAGAGACAGAAATCTTATAGATAATTCTGCATCGGTTTCTAAAGAAACACGCTGGAAGAAAGAGACAGAAATCTTATAGATAATTCTGCATCGGTTTCTAAAGAAACACGCTGGAAGAAAGAGACAGAAATCTTATAGATAATCTGGAGCACTATACATTCTTTTAGTTTGTTTTGATTTCTTATATTTTTCTAAATATTTTGCCCTTGAGTGAAGATATTCTACGCTTCTTTGTGCAAGAGCAGAATTGTATTCTGAAAAAGAAGAAACACGAATATTGTGGGGTTGAGGATAATTTAATCTTTTTTCTAGAATAAAATTTTTTTCTTTTTTCATTTCCAAAAAGAAAAGAACACTTTAAAAATTAATAGATAAATTAAAGAATATATTGAAACCTATTCTAAATTCTCTTTCTTAATCCTAGGCGTTGGATTAATTTTTGTAACAGTGTACTTTTTTTCTTTAAATCCATTACCATTCCCCGTATTAATAGCAGGTAACTCCCCTTCTAAAAGATAACCAATAGCAGAAATCCCTGCATCCATATAGTGATTTATTGCTCTTTCTAATTGAATTTTCCCTTTATTCCTTAAAGAATTTTTTCCATTGGATTTATACTCTACAACCACAACGCCCCTGGAAAAAGGGCGCAGAAAATAAACAATATCGGGTTTTGCGTATGTTTTCCCTCTTAGAAAAAGATTCTGTTCTGCATTTGATGTAAAAATTTCTTTTTTTTCTATTCCAAATATTTCTGGATGAAATAAAAGATAATCTATTGTTTTTCTATGAGTGCTCCTTTTCTCTCTTCCCATCTGAGAACAGATACTCTTTGTTTAAAAATTTAATAGATAAGAAAAATATATTTCAAATCACCTAATTCCTCTTTTTTCTAGTTTATTTTGAACATGGTTAAAAAGAGTTGATGAAACAAGAGGTGTGTGATCCCCTTCATAAATTTGATTATTAAATTTTATTTTTCCTATATAAGTAAAATTCTTTAATATTTTTTTTATTCCGTTTACAGAAAAATTATGTTTGAGAGCTAACTTATTTAAACTTATTTTTTCTTTTAAAAAAGATTCAAATATTTCTTCAACTTCTCTATAATTCTCTGCAGGAACCATCTTCCCCTCAATAATTTTATATCCAAATGGTGCTCTAGACATAAGATTCCCTTGGGCTGCTTTTTTAGCCATTGAATTATTTTTTTTGTTTTTTGTTTTATTAGAATATTTTCTAAATGTCTCCAAAACCTCGAAATCTATTTTCTCTTCTATATACTTTTTAAAATCTTCTTCTAAATCTGGAGAAAAATGGAAACAAATATCACAAAGAGGTGTTTTGAATTTTTCTTTTAAATTTTCTTTATAACTGCATTTTGTGCAACGACTCATATATTTAACACTCTTTTTTAATTTATAAAATATGCTAGAAAAAGAAGTTTTTTATACTCCAAAGATATAATTATTTAATAAAAACCTGCCTAATCTAATAAAATTTTAGACTTTCAAAAAGTCTTTACTTTGGTATAAAGAGGTATTTTTAATAATGACAGAAGAAATGATTGGTAAAAAAGAACTGACTAAAGAAGAAAAAATAAGAGAAATAAAAAGTAAAATAAAATCCTGCCAAGCAGACTTAAATGGAATTTTCAAAGGAAATGCGGCAATAGAACAAAAAAAACAGATTCTTGAAGATAAATTAAAATCCTTAGAAAAAGAATGAAAGCAATGCTTTTTAAAGGTGAAAATGTGAAGAAAATTATGAGTAAAAAGCACTCTGGCAACAGAAGTGAAAAAAAGAAAAATATGAAGGAAGAAATAGAACCTCCATCAAAGAAAAAAAATGGTCTCATTAGAAAGTTTATTAATTTATTTGGTAATAGGAATACTGACAGACATATTAGTAACTCTCTATTACTTATCCATTCATCGCCTGTTGGCTGCCCAATCGGCTATCCTTTGTTTTCTTCTAACAATAACAGGATACTTTGTTGTTGAAAGTATTGTTGTTGATACTAATTGGCTCCTGATTTTTGTATACTCTTTTGGGTGTGCAATAGGGTGTTTTATTACTATCAAAATTGATGGAAAAAGAAGAGAGAAAAAAGCAAAAAG
Organism: Candidatus Woesearchaeota archaeon; assembly: GCA_964485045.1. Taxonomy (GTDB): domain Archaea; phylum Nanobdellota; class Nanobdellia; order Pacearchaeales; family GW2011-AR1; genus CAZAGO01. The sequence goes on from CAZAGO010000006.1 coordinate 23,224, forward strand.
AAATAATTAAATCCAACCATTATTCTTCATTTTCTGTTGAACCTGTTCAAATAGCTGTTGGTTGATTAAAACAGGGTGTTGGCCTTGGGATTCTTTATGTGCAAATTTTACTTTTCCCATATAAGTAGTATTTTGTAAGAGTTTTTTTACTCCTGCAGTTGTAAGGTTATTTTTTTTGGCTAGTTGTGTCAAACTTATATTCGAATTGAGAAACTCTTCAAAGATTTCTTTTATTTTTTCAGAATTCTCCCCCAAGACGAGTTGTTTATTTACTAGCACATACCCTTTTGGAGCCTTTGTTATAAAACCCCCTTCTTTTGCTTTTCTCTCCATCCCAAACTTAGTTCTATCTCCGATTATATTTCTTTCAAATTCTGCAAAAGCCCCTATAATCTGAAACATTAGCTTTCCTGAAGCACTTGCAGTCTCAATTTTATCCTGTAAAGAAATAAAATCTATTCCCCACTCCTTTAGTTGATCTATAGTTAGAATAAGATCTTTAAGACTTCTAGAGAACCTATCTAGTTTGTATATAAATATTGCTGAGAATTTCTTTTCCTGTGCATCTTTAAGCATCTGCATCATTTCTGAGCGATGTTTCATATCTTTCCCAGATTTTCCTTCATCTCTATAAATTTTGTAAATTTCATAACCCAGAGCTTTTGCATAGTTCGCTAGAGAATCTTGCTGAGCATCTAAAGAAAATCCATGTTGAGCCTGGTCCTGAGTTGAAACTCGAACATAAATTGCTGCTAAAGGGCGTGCTGCGATCATTTTTCCTCTTTTAACGTGTACTTAGGGTCTTTTTTTCCTAGTTCACGACTACTTAGGGTGCCCTAAGTATATAAATTTATGCTCAAAATGTTTTTATAATATAGGTTTTACGAAGTATTTAAGTGTAAATTAAGGAAAATAAAGGAAAATTAAAATTTACTTGGAAAATCTCCAGAAGACTCATTATCTGGAAGAAAATTTGGAACATCAAAGAACCTTATTTTTTTCTTTTCTGCTAAGCCCAGCCCCAAAGAGTTTATCCAAATTTTTATCTGTGCACTTAGGTAACCTTTGTGCTTATCTTAATAATTTTGAACTGATAAGTATAATTATTACACCTATAAGAGTAATTAAAAAAGCACCAATAAACCTAGAAAGATAGGGAACAGCAACAAGTATATTTTGAATAAAAGTATTTGTTTGAAAAGAAATATAATCTTTCCATGCAAAAGCAATCGTGAACCCAACCGCTGCTGCTATGGCTAATCTTAGCTGACTTTTGAACTCTTGTTTAAAACTCTTTTTTCTATTAAAAATTTTGATCTTTTTGAACATAACAATAAGAGACAAAGATAATTTAAAAATACTTTGAATTTTTTGAAAAATTTTTTATCAATCCTCTGTTTTGGGAAAATATTATTCACTAAGGTTACCTTTGTTAAAAAGATTATTTATAAATTTTTTTGAATTAAAACTTATCATTTTCTTCTCTAAGCCATTTAGAGGTAAAATAAATTAATAAAATACATAAGAAAGTAACTAAAATAGATGCTAAAATACTTAAGGTTGCAGAATTTTTAATATGGGTAAAAAAACTAACTAAATCTAAAGATATATCAAAAATTGTCTGACGCCAAGTGAATGCAATGGTGAAGCCCAAGGTAAATAAAATAAGTGTTCTAATTTGCCTTCTAAATTCTTTTTTAAAAGAAGCTCCTTCTACAAAAAGACTGGAAAAACTATTTCTCATTGTAATTTAAATATTCTACAATTTTTAAAGCTTTATTCTTATCTTTTCTCTTTAGTTTTTATTCTTTTTTTACAAAAAATTATAATTTAAATAATAAATTCTTTTTAAACAGGCTGTTTATGGCTGTTTAAACAGGCTGTTTGCTCAACTTTTTTAGAATAAACAGCTTGTTTTTGAGAACAAATTCTTTAAAAAAAGAATTGAAAAAATATGTGTTTGTTTTGATTATCATTTCAAAAAAAATGAAAAAGAACGACGGAAAAACAAAAGGTTTTTAAATCTCTTTTATCTGTATAAAATATGTTTGGTTTTTTTACTAGAAAAAAAGAGGTAGAAAAGATAAAAGAGGATACAAAAAATAGTTTTGAATCTGTTAAAAAAGATATAACTGCTGTAAGTGGATGGATTAAACACCTTGATTCTGAAAAAGAAATACAAAAAAAAGATATAATTGAACTTAAAGAGGATTTGTCGACTATTAAAGAAGAATTAGAAGGATTAAAAAATATCCTTTCTATGATGAATGAATTGAAAACAAACAGCCTGTTTAAAACACCTAACAAGGTGTTTAATAAACAAACAGCTGTTTATCCTGTTCAAACAGCTGTTCAAACAGCTGTTCAAACACCAAATTTAAGCCAATTTTCAATAACTGAAAGAGCAATCTTATTAGTACTATTAAATAGCGACATGAAATTAAGTTATGATGATCTTGCAACAATGCTCCAGAAAGAGAGATCTACTATTAGAGGTCAAATAAACACTATAAAACAGAAAAGTGAGAGTATTTTAGAAGAGTCTATAGAAAGAAATGGTAAAAAAAGAGTGTTTATACCTGAAGAAATGAAGGAAAAACTCTTAAAAAAACAAAAAGTGAGAGTTAAAAATAAGTCAAATAACAAAAATTGATTAAAAAATAGCATAAAATAAGATAGAAAATACTCAAAAGTGAGATTTAAATAAATATATTTAAAAAAATAGGGAAAAAAGAGAAAAAAATGTAATAAAATGAGTCTTGAATCCTTTTTTTATTAAAAAAATAGGGAAAAGAGTGTAAGGTGTAAAGAAAAGGATTAGCTTATATAGAATAAAATATAAAAAAGTGAGTTAATTAAATAGATATTCGGTTAACAGATTAAAGGAAATTATATCTCTCTTAAAAGAAGTATTGTGGATAAACTTGTTACTTTTTTTAGATTTGTAGATACTTTAAGCTGAATTGATTTATTATTTATTTTTATTTTATCGACGGGTATTCCTTTTTTAACTAATTTTCCGATATAATCTCTAATTGAGCTTTCCGTTAACGAAAGTTTCAAGGAAATTTCCTTATAATTAGTATGCCCTTTTTCCTCATCTAATTGATATAGTGTGGAAAATACAAGAAATTCCTGCTCTGTTAACCGTTTGAATTTAAGCCTCAATTCTTTTTTAAGATTATCTAATGAATCTATTGCTCCCGCAGCAACTATAAAAGGATCTCTTTCTTCCAAAGATTCTTTTTTGTTTAAAAGGAAACTGGCATTCTCTTCTTTATAGGAATTTCCTTTGAAATTTGTCTGTTGGTTTGTCTGTTGGTTTGTCTGTCTGTCTGTTGGAACCCCTCCATTTCCTATGGAAATAGGCTTATTTTGGGCTTTTTGGGCGTTAAAAATGATTTTATCTGTTGGATCTCCTATGTTGGATGTGGGGTTATTTTTATTTTGTGTTGGAATTATCTTGTTTTCTTGGAGCTTAAATGATTGTTTTGAAATATTAATGAGATCCTCCATAAGACCTTTTAAATCATCTATATCTTTCTTTACAAAAAACAATTCTTCTTGAAGGGAATAAATATCTTGCTTAACTTTTAAAAAAGCTTCTTTTACCGAATCCATTGTTTTTTAAGGAATACTTCAATATAAAAAGATTGATGTTCAAAAAGATAATAAATTATTTTATTAAATTTTTATTAAATCCTTCTTGTTTTTGTTTATATACTGTATAAGCTAAATCACTTATTCTCCATCTTGTTCTCCTTAAATAATCTTTTCCGGAAGAATTCTTTTTTACTTCAGATACAAACCCTTTTTTCTTTAATGAAATTAAGAGATTTTTTATAAATTCCTCATCTCTAGCCATTTCTTTTGCAATATGTGATGTATACTCTTGTTTCGGGGCAATAGAGTATAAAAAAGCTAATATTTGTTCAGAAACCTTTTCTCTTTTTTCATCAGAAAGCCTCATATAATTAAAAAGAGTTTTTACTCTTTTAAATATATTTATTTAAAATAAAATTAATCTTTTTTCTTGCTTTTTAAAGAAGGAATATTTATATGTAAGGGAATATTAAGTTCATCTTCAAGTTCTAAAGATTTTATACTTGTTTTTCTTAAAATAATGTTAAATACGGCTAATTTAACTTCTTCTGAAATATTTTTAATTTCCCACTCTTTTAAAATGCTTTTTGCTTCTTTTGAATCCACTAATAATAAAATATTTCCAGAAAAAGATATTGATGCTATCTCTGGTTTATAATCTAATTTATATAAAAACTTAAATTGGATTATTTCTTCATCTTTTTTAAAAATATCTGATTTTGTACTTGAAATATCCTCTATTTGTATATTATTTTCTATTTTTAAATTATTAAAATTATTCTCTTTTCTTTCAGCATTTATTTTATTTATATTAAAACCTATTAATTTCATATTATCAAATTAAAAATATTCTTTTTAAATATTTGTATTAAAACCTATATTAAATCTTCCTCAGAAACAACCACAAAATCACCTATTGCAATTATTGAATTAAAAGGTAATAAAAGATCATTTGAAGGTGTTTTTTCAAGATTAAGATTCCTTGTGTAGGGTGTTGATTCTTTTAAAACTAAACTTATTAATTCCCCAGATCTTGTTTCAAAAGTAATATCTCTTACAAAACCTAATCTTTTTCCTTCTTTGGTAACAATCATCTTACCAAGAAGAGAACTATAAATTTTCCTCTCTGTTGTTTGCATACTTAATGATTGAATAAAATTATTTATAAACTTTTCTGTGCAAAAAGAGTTGTTATTTTTTAAAATTAATAACACACCCACCCCTTAATTTCTTATAGAAGTATTTATAAACACTTTTTTTATTTTTTATTTTTTTATTTTATTTATAAATATTTATATTATATATTATATATATAATATTATTTTTATTAAATTTTAGATAATTTTTTATTTTTATTTAAATTTTAAAAAATTTAAATATTCCATAGGAAAATGAGGTGTTGTATTTTTAAGTAGTTATAATTATTTATATAATAATTTTAATTTTTATACTCGAATTCATCCAAATAAATAAATTTTCCATAGGAAAAAGAAGTGTCTGGGTAAGTTAAATAAAAAAGTATTTATTTACTAAAATAAAAAATAATATTTAAAATGGTAGAGTTAAACAAAATATTTGAAGCTTTTGATAAAAACTGCATTTTTAAAGATAAATCTTTACTTCAAACAAATTATCACCCAAAAACAATAATACATCGGGATTCCCAAATTAAACAGATTGCTTCTATTTTAGCACCCGTTTTAAGAGGAGAAAAAACAAGTAATTTATTTCTTTATGGTAAAACCGGTACTGGTAAAACCCTTTCAATACAATATGTTAAAGAAGAACTTTTAAAGAGGGTTTCTAAAGAAGCCAATTTTAAATTGAGAATAGAATATTTAAATTGTAAAATGAAGAAGGTTTCAGATACAGAATATAGAATTCTTGCAGAAATAATTAAAAAATTAGGTGTAACTGTTCCAGCAACAGGTTTACCAACACAATCTGTTTATAATAAATTTATAGAGGTTATTGAGAGTGAAAAACAATTAATTGTTTTAATTTTAGATGAAGTGGATCAGGCTGTTAAGAAAGAAAATGAAAATTTTTTATATAATCTTACAAGACTTAATTCAGAATTATCTAAATCTCAAATCTGTTTGGTTGGTATAAGTAATGATTTAACCTTTTTAGATACCCTTGATCCAAGAGTTAGAAGTTCCCTTTCAGAAGAAGAGATTGTTTTTCATCCTTATGATGCTGTTCAGCTCAAGGAAATTCTTTCTGAAAGATGCGAATTTGCATTTAAAGAGAAGGTATTAGATAAAGGAGTAATTTCAAAATGTGCTGCTTTTGCAGCAAGAGAGCATGGAGATGCTAGGAGAGCACTTGATTTACTAAGAATTTCTGGAGAATTAGCAGAAAGAGACGGTTCTAAACAAGTACTTGAAAAACACATAGATGAAGCAAATATGAAAATAGAGAGAGATAAAATTCTTGATGTAATTAAATCAGAGCCAAAACAATTTCAATTAGTTTTACATTCAATTATACAGCTTTCTGAAAAAAAGAAAAATGAACCTTTTTTTACAGGAGAAGTTTATAATTTTTATCAAGAGCTCTGCCAGAGAAACAAGATAGAAGTTTTAACCCAAAGAAGAGTAGGAGATATAATTCAGGAATTTGATATGCTTGGAATAATAAATGTAAGGGTTATTTCAAAAGGGCGTGGTGGAAGGATGAGGGAGATAAAATTAGTTATTAGTAAAAATATTATAGATCAAGCAAAAAAGATTATAGAAGATTCATTAAATTATCTTTAGTATTTAAATTCCTTTTATTATATTCAATGGAATCAAGAGAAATTTTAAAATATTGTATAGAGAAAGGGCTTCTTTTAGATAAAGATGTTTTGAAGATTTTTAATGATTCTTTAATAGATTCAGATTCTGCTAAGTTAATTTTAGATAAATTGAAGAATTATACAAACCAAAAAATACTCACTAAAGAATTTTTATTTAAAAATAAAAACTATTTAGACACTATTCTTTTAGAATTACCTAAAGAAAAGCAAAAACATGCAGAAATTTTTAAAATTAAACT
>CAZAGO010000007.1:0-3008 GCA_964485045.1 Candidatus Woesearchaeota archaeon
TTTTTTTGAACCTTTTCTTTTTTAACCGTTTCTTTTTCTTTAGAAACATCTTCATCCGCTAGTATTGAAAAAAATCCTTTTGTTGGATTTCCATTCTCTTTTTCTTCTATTTTCTTAATTTTCTCGCTTGAATCTACATTTATTCCTTCTTTAGTCAAAATTCTAATTTTTTCTTTAACAAAAGAAAGCTGTCTTTCAAGAGATTTTATTTTCTTATCTCTTTGTGTTATTTCAATATCAAAGTTTTCCTTCAAAAGCTTCTTTGAATTAAGATCATCTATCTGGTTTTCAAGGAATCTTAATTTTTCATCAATCCTTTTAGATTCATCATCAATTTTTTCATTGAAATATCCTTTCCAGCTAGTAAACTCTTTCTTAAGAGAGCCAACACTCTTATTCATAGTTTTGAGCATTTCTTCTTTTTCTTCTCCAAAACTATTTTGAATGTCTTGTTTTTCTTGAACAATTTCTTGAGAGATAAGATTCTTCATTTCTTCAACTTCTAAAACGGCCTTTTCAATTCTTCTTTCAATATCCTTTTTATAATCTGAAACATCTCTTTTCATTTCGTTAATCTTTCCAGAGAACTTTTCAAATTTATCATCTACTTTTTCAGAAAGTATCGCTAAAGCTTCTTTTTTAACAGCATTTTTTATGTCTGAAGCGCTTCTAGAATAAATCTTCTTAACTTCCTTCAATTTCTTTTCAATTTCAACCTCTAACTCTTCAATTTTCTTTGAAAGTTCATCAACCTGAGAAATATTTATTTTTTTAGAGGCTTGCTCTTTTTTAACTTCTAAAATATCACTTTTTGTCTTATCAATACTCTTTTGAATATCCTTCATTTCTTTTTCAAATGCAAGAGCGCTTTCTTTAGTTGTAAACTCTTTAGCAAAAGAATCAACTTTTTTTGAAAGATTATCAATTTTTTCAGAACTTAATTTTTTCTCTCTATTCTGTCCATCTTTTTTTATTTGAAGAATCTCTTGGCGTATTTTTTCGTCTTCTTTCCTTAGAACTTCAAGATCCTTTCTATTTTTTTCACTTTCTTCTTTTAAAGAATCACTCATCTTTTTTATTTCAAGAGGAGTGTTTTCAAAGGATTTTGAAATTTCTTTTAAATGAGATTTGATAAATTCATTATCATTCTTCATAGCTGAAAAAGAATTTCTTAGGCGAGTGTCTATATCTTTGAATTCTTTATTTATCCTTCCATCAATATAATTTTTAGCCCTTTCCATGAGTTACTATTTATTAATGACATTATATAAACTTTATCGTTTTATATTATAGACAACATTTATATATTTTTGAAATCATCTTTCAAAATGGATGGGGTGATGCTCGCAGGACTTCTAGGTGGAATAGGGGGCTTAACCAGAGGAGTTGTAGGATTGTTAAAAGCCCTTTCAATGAAAAGAAAAATTCTTTGGGGATACTATCTAATAACTGTATTTGTCGCACTAATAATAGGAGTCTTTGTAGGAATAATATTTGACTTTGATCCTCGTCTTTCTCTTCTTGCAGGATATGCCGGTACAGATATTCTTGAAGGTATATACAAGAGTTTCGCTGTCCAGAAAGTTTATTTAAATCCTAAGAAATAATATGGTAAACAAATCCCTTTTGAATTTTATAAAAGAAGCAACTAAAAGAGGATATACTCAAAATCAAATAGTTCAATGCCTTATTTCTCACAGATGGCCTAAAAAAGAGATAGATAAGGCATTTGAATTAATGCAAGAAGAAAATAATACAGATAATAGAATAACTCTTTTTCTAAATGATGAAACAATGAATATTCTAAGAAAAAGAGCAAAGAAGAATCTATTTACAATTCAAGAGCAAATAGAAGACATTCTAAGAAGAAGTTGCATGGTAAAAAAGAACACAGCAAAACAAGAAAAGCTGGACGATTTTTTATTAACCTGTTTTTCAAGAAAAAAGAAATAATTTGTTCTTTTTATTTTACAAGTTTTGGAAAAATTTCTTTTAAAAAACTAATTACTTTTTCAGTATACTCTTTATCTAGAATAGTTCCATAGTAAAGAATGCCATTTCTAAAATATCTTATCTGATCAGCAAATTGCACATCTCTTTCACAAAACCCAATTTCTCTTAAATATGAAACTTCTGCCTCATGCGCTCCTGTTCCAGATGCTTTATATCCTATCAAAAACATTTTTGCTCTTATTAATCCCATAAATATATCATAACAATTTTTTATTAGAAGATTTGCGTTGTTTTCTCTTATCTTTATTTTTTCTATTATTTCTAAAAGAAGAGCATAATTTTGTTTAGCTTCTTTAATTAAAAATTCTGCTCTGGATTTATCAGGAGAACCTTTTTTAACAATTCCTTGTCTTAAAAATTCGTCAAATTTTTTTAGAGATCTCATAGTTCAACTCCCCCAGAAAGAACAATTCCATTAAACAAATTTTCTTTAAAATTCTTATCAAGGCTTTTTAAAGAATCATAAAAATTAAGGTTTATTTCTCTTTCAAGATAATTTTCGTATTTGGACAAATCTATTATTTTATCTTTTCTTCCAATAATTGCAATATCTATATCTGAATTTATTGTGTCTCCACCATTAGAATAGCTTCCAAAGAGGATAATTGTTGCTCCTGCAAATTCTTTTTCTAAAAAAGAAAATAATCCGGATTCATATATCTCTTTCAGATTATTTACCCTCTTTAATTGCATTAGTTTATAATTTTCGGTGTTCAATTCAATTTCCCATCTCTTGGAGTCTTTATTTTGGTTTATTTTTATTATTTCTTCTTTTCTTAGTAGAGGAATAGATTTCATTATTGCTGGTTGAGAAACTTCAAGGAATCTGGCAATGTCTCTTTGATTTAGAATTTTTCCTGTTTTTTTGAATAGTAATCTTATAATCTCTTGTTGCAATATTGTTAACTTAGGTTTATATAGCTTAACCATAGTTTATACATATTAACTTTGGTTTATAAATTTTACTTTTGGTAGAAATATTTACTTATTCACTA
>CAZAGO010000007.1:3108-10428 GCA_964485045.1 Candidatus Woesearchaeota archaeon
TCTTCCGTTTCAACTCTAGGAGCCAGAATAAATCCAAGTTCAAAATCACTAGTTCTAAAATCCATCTTCATTGGATGATCATTAGCAAAATTTATAGAAGTCTTATCACAAACCTTTGCAGCTTTCATAAACTTCTGTAAATATTCTAAACTATATCTAGCCTTACAATTTTCTGCTTGAATTTCGGCTTCGTCTGCTGAAAATTCTATTCTAGCAGAGTTTATATTTTTCGCTTCAATTATGAATTTTCCATCTTTTATTATAAATGAACAAGCATCATCAACAACTGCACAATCTTCAATAACTGAAACTAAATCGGAAGAGCTTAATTCAACACGAGAGCTAAATTCAAGACTAGGCATTTCCTTATCTTCAGACTCTATTTCAATAAGATTTAGATTGAAATCTCTTCTTATCTTATCTTGAATTTGAATATTCAACATATTTTCCTTCTTCTCAAGAATAAGGGAACTACCAGAACTACATCTTCTTAGAATCTTTTTCAGGTTTTCTAAGTTAACACCCAGAACCTCTTTTCCAGACTCAAAGCTTGAAAAAGCACTTTTAGGCATTTTGAATCCAACCATAGAAACATTAGCAGGGTCTATTGCATTTATACTAAGCCCATTTTCATTTACTTTTATTCTAACTTCTGTAACCAGTTCAGAAATTATTTCAATCACCTTAGCGAGTGAAGAAGGATTTTCTATTTTTATATGCATTAAAACAGGAAACTGTATTTGTTTTTAAGCTTTGTTGTTATAACTAATCACTCTTTTTAATACTCAATTTCAAACACAAAAAGTAATTTAAACTCAACCCTTTTTGTTAAAAAATGGCTGAAGAGGGTTCTAAACCAGATGAAATTTCCTTTAAAGAACAAAGAATAAAACAGATTACTCAATTATATTATTCCAAGCCAGAGGTTCAAGAAGCAATTTATTCTTTCGCAAAAAATAGAGAGATTTGCCCAGTTTATTTCAAGGGATTTGGAAAACGCCCAGACACACTTGAGTATAAGGGAGACATAATTGAACTTGTAAAGAAAGGAGCAACTTCTTTTCATTGTTCTGAAGAACTATGGAAAAATCCCTTAGATATAGAAACAGGCATGTCTGAAAAAGCCGCATCAGATTTAAGGATAGGTTGGGATTTTCTTATAGATATAGATAGCAAGTATATAGACTATTCAAAAATAATGGCTAAAGAAATACTCAAAGTATTAAATTTTCATGGAGTAAAAAACGTAGGAATCAAATTCTCAGGTTCAAAAGGGTTCCATATGATTATTCCATGGAAGTCCTTTCCAAAAGAAGTAAACGAAATTCCTACTTCAAACAGATTTCCAGAATGGCCAAGAATAATTCTAAACTATCTTAGTGAAAAATCAAAACCAGGACTTATAAAAGAGATTACAATACTTTCTACAAAAAATGAATATATCAGAGATGAAGCCGCATCAAAAGAGGTTATTCCAGATTTAGTTTTAGTTTCTCCAAGACATCTTTTTAGAATGCCTTACTCTTTGCATGAAAAAACTGCACTTGCGAGTGTGGTTATAGAAAAAGAAGAGATAGATGATTTTCAATTAAAAGATGCAAATCCTCTTAAAGTCCAAGTAAAAGAATTTATGCCCAATTCAAAAGAAGGGGAAGCAACAGAACTTCTCAGAGAAGCACTGGATTGGGATAATCAAAACAAAATTGGAAAGCAAGAAAAAAAAGTTTTTAGTAATGAACAAATAAAAATAAAAGATTTTTCAGAAAAAAATTTTCCTCCATGTGTAAAAAATATTTTAAAAGGAATAGAGAATGATGGAAAGAAAAGAGCACTTTTTATTCTAATAAATCTTTTTCGTTCTTCTGGAATGGAGAAGAATGAAATTGAAACAAGGATATATGATTGGGATAAAAAAAATAAACCGATGTTAGGAGAGACTTATATAAAACCTCAGCTATCTTGGAATTTTAAAAGAAAGCCTCTTCTTCCTCCAAACTGCAAAGAATTTTATAAGGGAATAGGTGTTTGCAATCCCGAAGAGTTTTGCAATAAAGTAAAAAATCCTTTAAATTATCTTATAAGAAAAGCAACAGGCTCAAATAAAAGAGTGTCTTCAAGGAAGACAAAGTTTAAAAATAATCTTTGACTAACTATTTCATGAAAAAGAGGATATTAGTATTTAGCATTTTATTTTTAATATTTATTCTCCCTCTTGTATTTGCAGAGAATGAATCTGCAACTTTAACTGATAGTCAAAAAGTGGATCAATCTTATACCTGTTTAAAAGATAAGATTTCTGAAAAAGGATGTAGTAATTTAGGTTTTGAAGAAAAAGTTTTTGCAGTTATGTCTATAGGAAAATGTAAAAGTGAATTGGTAAGTGAAGGAAAGAATGACGAGTGCTGGCCTTCAAAATCATGCACTTTAAAAGAAACTGCTCAAGCAATTCTTGCACTTAATGAGGCTGGAAAGAGTACAACCGAGGCTGAAGAATGGCTCTTAGATCAAAAGATGAGTCCATCCGAACTTACGTGGTATCTTCAAATAGAAAGTCCAGAAGAAACAAATTGTAAAATTTCTTATGATAATAAAGATTATAACATAGTAATAAATAAGGAAAAACAAATAAGTGTTGGAGCAGGATCATGTCTTGCACTTTCAGAAGGACAATGGTGGCTTAGAGTTGCTCCTTCTTGTTATGGAAAAGAATTTGAAATTTCTTGTGATAAGAGATTTTTAACAAATTTATTATTTAAAAAACAAGATTCTTCTACAATTCATGTTTCAGAAATAACCACCGAAAGTTCAGCAGATGGAGTAAATAAAGAAATGGTTGAATCTTTTTGCTTTGGACAGGGAGGAAAGTGTGATTATGAAGGAAGTTTATGGGCTGCAATGGCTTTAGAAAAAACAGACAATTCAATATATTCCTATCTTCCATATCTAATTACTCTTTCAGAAGATAGTGCTAATTCAAAATACATACCAGAAATGTTCTTATATTATTTGACAGATTCTTATGATTTTAGAAACGCTTTATTATATAAACAAAAAGCAAATAAGTACTGGGATGAATCTGGGGATAGATATTATGATACTGCTCTAGCTCTTTTATCAATTCAAGATGAACCTACTGAAAAAACAAATTCTAAAGCATGGCTTTTAGATGATAAGATGAGAGATTCAGAAGGATGTTGGAAAGGAAGCATTTCAACTACAGCATTCATACTTTATTCTTTATGGCCTAGAACGCACGCTTCAGATTCAGGAAGCGGAGAAATTGTAGTCACTACATGTGAATCTAAATCAGGATTTTGTCTTTCTTCTATTGCATGTAGAGAAGCAGAAGGAACAGAGTTAAATTATTACTGTCCTGGAATCTCTGTATGTTGTAACAAAAATAAAGCTGAAGAGAGTTGTTCTCTTAAAGGAGGAGTAATTTGTAGTTCAGATAAAAAATGTTCTGGCCTTAGTGTAGATTCTGCAGAATTAGTTTTTGGAGAAACCTGTTGTGTTCAGGGAGAGTGTATTATTAGTGTTACAGAGTCTGAGTGTGTTACAGCAGGAGGGACTTGTAAGCTTTCTTGTAGCGATACTGAATTAGAAACGAGTCATTCTTGTGATAGTTATTATAATAATGATGTTTGTTGTATGACTCCAGAAGAAACTTCAAGAGGGACACTTTGGATATGGATATTAATATTCGGAATACTTATTTTATTAGTAATAATAGCTTTCTTATTTAGAGATAAACTAAGAGCACACTGGATCGCATTCCGTGGAAAAGGAAAACCTTCTTCAGGTCCAAGAGGAGGACCATCTTTACCTCCATCTCGTCCTTTTTTCCCTCAAAGAGGAATTCCGCCTAGAAGAGTAATTCCTTCTTCAACTGCTCCTGTAAGAAGAGCTTCTTCTCCAAGACCTTCAGGTGAAATGGAAGAGGTTTTGAAGAAGTTAAAAGCGATGGGAAAATAAGCATCTAATACAAAATCCATAGATTTTGCATAATGGGAAAATAAGCATTTAATACAAAATCCATAGATTTTTGAATAATAGGTAAATAAGTAAAAAATTTAAACTCTATTTTTCATATTCTATTCATGACAAATAAATTTTATTCAATTTTCTTTCTTGTTTTATTAGTCCTACCTTTTTGTTCTTCACTTCAAATTGAAATGAATTCAAGTTACAATGCAGGAGAATCTTTTATAGCAAAAGTTTCAGGAAATTTTTTAGAGCCCATATACAAATCAGATGTTTTTTTTTATAGAAGACACATGCCTACAGTAATGGATTTCTCTGTGATAAGCATAAACTCTGATTATTACATTTATGGCCAGATTCCTTTAGAAAAAATTCCAGATAATTATTCAATACTCATTTCAAAAGTAAAATATCTTCAAGGAGGAAATGCTGAGGAAGAAGATTTATTTTATAATTTTTCAATTTCAAATGAAACTGCAGAGTTTTCAATAATACCTCTTGCGCTTTCTGCTAATTCTAATTTTACTTTGTTCGTTCAATCTTTTGAGAATAAACAAATAATATTAAAGGGATTTCTTTTAAATGGAACAGAATCTTCTGAAGGGTTGTTTTCTTTTTTTGAAGGAATAAGTTCAAAAGAAGTTTTTAGCTTTTCTCTCAATCCAGGAGAATTAAAAAATATAGAGATAGACTCTAAAGATTTCCAAAATGGAACGAATCTCTTAAAGTTAAGTTCAAATAAAACAAATTACATAGTCTATGTAGAGTTTACAAAAGAAGAAGAGAAACCAAAATTCTACTTTGAAGAAAAAGAAATAAATCTAACCCTTTTAAGTAATAATAGTGAATCTAAAAAAGTTTTTGTTCATAATTCTGGAGAGGAATCAATAAAAAATATTTCCCTCTCGTTGTCAAAATCTCTTGAAGAATATGTAAATATATCAAAAGAATCAATCAAAGAAATAAAATCAGATTCTACAATAGAAATAACTCTTACTTTTTTTTCTGAAGAAGAAATAAATTTGGAAGGCTTCTTGAAAGCAGAAAAAGAAGATAAAGTAAGCTTTTTACCAATCTATTTTTCCTCTGTAAAAAATCTTTCTTTCGTAAATGAAAATGTTTCAAACGAGACTGAAAAAAACGCTTCAGAACTTCCAAAAACTTGTTCAGAAATGGGAGGAACTCCTTGTGGAGAGGGATTTAATTGCACAGGAGAAATCGTTGAAGCAAGAGATGATAGGTGCTGTATAGGAGAGTGTAAAGGGATAACTCCTTCTATTTCTAAAAGAATTGTAGGATGGATTTTACTTATTGCTGGAATTATTATTCTTGCATGGTTTTTAATAAACAAATATTTTGGAACAAAGAATAAAGTAAAATTGCCTAGTGTTCTAAGAAAATAGTTTATTTTTTAGATTTATTTTTATTTTCTTTTTTAGAATTTTTTTCAGGGTTCTTTTCAGGATTCTTTTCTAAGACTTCTCTTAATCTTTTTTCAAGTATTCCTTTCTCTATTTGAAGTATTCTTGCAACTTCATCATACCCATGCAATCTTCTTGCAAGTTCATTAAGTATATCATTCCATCCATTGTTTGTGAGTGCAACCACTTCAGGAGAGATAATCTCTATGTTTGCAGGCATATACTTAAACATTACAACCACAAGATAAAGAACATCTTCAACTTCAATCTCTATTTCTGCAAAATCACTAAAGAACTCTTGTTGGTTTTTTACTTGCTTTGGTTCATGAATTTTTTTCTTTAGAACTTTTACACCCTTCTCCTTATCTATATCTTCAATTATCTTTTCAAGTGTCTCTGTCAGATGATTTGCAGGTCTTCCTACTACTTCTATTATAAGTTCAGCTCTTATTCCTGCAGATTCTTTTTCATTCAAGCCCATTTCTTCTCCTTCGTATTGAAATTAAAATCATAAGAAAAATAAATATGGCAACAAGCCCAAAAGTGGCATATTTTTCTTTTGAAATTTCTTCTTTACTTTCCAAAATAGAATTATCCTCTTTTATATCTTTCGCATTTAATCTTATAATTTGTACTTCTTCTAGAGTATTTTCTAAATAAAGATTATTTTTTTCTAAAACACTTTCTTCTTCAATATTATTAATTATTGGGATATCAATCGCGAGGTCTTCTTGAATCTCTTCATCTTTTATTTCTTCAATTTCTTCTTCAGAGCCTTTAACACAAGCCAAGTTTTGATCTTTAATTGCTTTTAATTTTGTCTCTCCAATTCCTGAGACATTTATTAAATCCTCTACAGAATTAAAAGGTCTTGCACTTATAATCTTAGATGCAGTTGCAGGTCCAATATAAGTTATTTTATCTAGCTCCTCTGCAGAAGCGGAGTTTAAATCTATCTGCTCATTTGAACACTGAGCAAGAACAATATTTAAGAAAAAGATAATGAAAATTATCAATAATCTTTTCATATATTTGATATATTTTAGATAATTTTAAACTTTTTTATACCCTAGCATACTTTTCAAGGAAATTAATATACTCTATTTCTCCTTTTTTCTTTCCTCTTTTTGCGATTAAAATTTTTGAAAATATTTTCTTTTCCAAATACCACCAGCATTTTTCTTTTTCACTTCTGTCAAGCCATCCATTTGCTTTTACTTCCACACCTACGACTTCATAATTTTCTTTTGCAAGTCTAAATCCTATAAAATCAGGAAAGCCTGTTCCTATAGAAAGAACTTTTGAGAAGGGATTGTATTTTCTTCTAGACTTAATTAATTTATCCTCTTTCAAATCCACGTTATTTGTCCATTTATCCATAATCCATCCTTCTTTCTCCATAATATTTCTAACTTTAAGCTCAAATCTTGCTCCAGAAGAACGATTCTTTTTTCCTCTTTTTCCATTTATCTCTTTTATATCTTCTTTCATAATTCTATTTGGAGAAATCAGTTTATATTTTTATTGAATAGAATTATCTGTATCTATTAACAATCATTCCTATAGCAACAATTATCAAAACAGTGGGTAGCCATGGAAAAGGTATCTTAAGATATCCAAGGGATTCCATTATCCAAGCAATTCCAGTAAATAGGAGAATTGTTGCAAGTGTTGGAAATTTAGGTTTTGCCATTATAAAAACAATCTACAGGTTTCTTTTATCATTTTACAAATCTCTAGCCTGAAGAGTCCTTCTCTTATTCGCTTTTGCTCTTTCTATAGCTTGTGCAAGCATGTCTTCAACTTTTCTCTCGAGAGCAATTCCAACCTCTTCAGCAACGCTAGTAACAGCCTTCTCTTTATCTAATTCATTTACAACTTTCTTAATGTTGGATTTTATAATTAAAGTCATTTT
>CAZAGO010000007.1:10528-15716 GCA_964485045.1 Candidatus Woesearchaeota archaeon
CTGGTTTCATAAAAGGAAATGTCAAGACATCTCTTATTGAATTTGAATCCGTAAGAAGCATAACAAGTCTTTCAATTCCGAATCCAACCCCGCATGCAGGAGGCATTCCGTGTTCTAATGCATTTACAAAGTCTTTGTCAGTTGGCATGGCTTCTTTGTTCCCTTTCTTTCTTTCTTCTTCTTGTTCTTTAAAATGCTGAGACTGTAAAGCAGGATCATTTAATTCAGAGTATGCTCTTGCAAGTTCCATTCCACCTATGAAAGGTTGAAATATTTCTGCTTTAGAAGAATCTCCTCTTTTAGGTTTAGCGAGAGGTGCAAGTTCTAATGGATAATCAATTAAAAAAGTTGGTTGAATTAATTTATTTCTAAATATTTTTAAAAGTTCATCAGAAATATTTGCTTTTGTTATTCCATGCTCTTCTATACAATATTTTTTTGCAATTTTTTTAGCATCAGCATCACTTTTTATTTTGCTTATATCTTCCTTCAAATATTTTTTAATTGCTTCTTCAAGGGTCAAGGTTTCCCATTTTGAAACATCTATTTTATTTCCCTGATATTCAAAAGTATATTTACCATGCACTTTCTTAACTATGTGTTTCATAAACTCCTGAACCATTCTCATTCCTTCATTGTAATCTGCGTATGCTTGATACCATTCAAGAGTCATATGTTCAGGATTATGAAATTTATCAACTCCTTCGTTTCTAAATTTTTTTGTTATTTCATAGACTCTATCAAATCCTCCGATTAATGCTTTCTTCAAATATAGCTCTGGAGCAATGCTCAAATAAACATCAGAATTAAATGCATTGCAGTGTGTTTTAAAAGGAGAAGCTGCGGCTCCACCATAGATAGTTTGTAAAAGAGGAGTTTCAATTTCTATGAAATTATTTTTTTCCATAAATTCTCTCATAGCATTCATCATTTTATTTCTAATCGTAAATATTCTTTTTACTTCTGGATTTACTAACAAATCTAGGTATCTTTTTCTGTATTTTTCTTCTTCATCTTTTAATCCGTGAAATTTTTCAGGAAGAGGTTTGATTGATTTGCTAAGCAATTCAATATTTTGCATTAAAATGGAAATTTGCCCAGTTTTAGTTTTTATTATTTTTCCTTCTACCCCAACGATATCTCCAGAATCTACATATTTTTTAAAAAAGTCGAAACTTTTTTTATTTGTTTCACCATCTTGTAAAAATAATTGAATTTCTCCGAATTCATCTCTGAGATTTGCAAAAGCTATCTTTCCCAAATCTCTCTTAGTCATTAATCTTCCAGCAGTTTTAATTTTAGAATTAAGTTTGGATTCAACGCAATCTTTTATGTTTTGTTTTTTTTCGAAGCGATAACCATACGGCTCAATTCCAGAACTTCTCAATTCTTTTATTTTTCTTATCCTTTCTCCTATAATTTGCTCTTCTCTTCCCATATTTTATACAAAATTCTATTGTTTATAAATTATTATTTCCACTTTCTCTTTCCAAATTCCTTGTCTAATTCTTCATTTAAAAGTTCATCAACAATTATCTGAAAAGGATCATCTCTTCTTACATGTTTGTAAATAACTTTCCTAAATTTTTCTTGTAATTCTTGAACTTTTAGAAAAAGAGGAATAAGTCTGGGATTAAGAACTCTATATTCTCCTAGAAGTTGTCTTACTATGAGTTCGGAATCAAGAATGCACGTAATCTCTTCTTCTGTGTATCTTGAAGCTATTTCAAGCGCTTTTATCAACGCTTCATACTCTGCAATATTATTAGTTACATAATTCCCTATCTTAGCACTATACTTCGTAAGAATTTCTCCCTCTTTTCTTACAATAACGCCTATTGCTCCTGGTCCAGGATTTCCTCTTGCACCTCCATCGGAATTAGTGTATATCATTTTAGGGTAATAATTATAATTTTCTAGGGTTTTTATTATTTTTTAGAACAATAATCTTTAAAAAAACTTTTTAACACTACAAAATGAAATGAAAAATAATAAAAAATATGATGGAGACGGAAAGATAATTGGTCTATCTAGAGATTATTTTAGAGAAATATTGCCTGGGCAGTACATTCTTCTGGAAAAAAATCCTTCCGGAAAATATATCCCTCATGGTGGATCGAAAAGTGCAGGAGATTTATTTCCTTTTATGGAAAGAGGAATTTACAGAAAAATAACATCCTCCGCAAAGAATAATCTTTTAAGCAGTTGCAGTTCAAAAAAAGTAGTTGGAATTATTAAAAAGTTAGAGATTGTTTTAATTTAAATTTTATCTTTTCCTCTGAGTATAATATCTCATAAACTTGTCTTTTTTTTGAACTTTTGGATATTTTTTTTCGTTTTCAAAACTATTTATACAAAAATAGAAATATTTTTCTGCATTTTTTCCAAGACCAAAGATATATTCTCTTTGCTCCTCTTCTAGGGAGGGAATATCTTTTTTATCTATCTCTACTGCTTTTCTAGCTATATCTCTTATAGCCATTCTTTCAAGCATGTTTGGTTCACTTTCTTCTATAGATGAATCTATCATTATAGAATAAGAAGTCTGAAGTTTATATTTTTGATTATACTATAAAATATGATTTATACATGCAATATCTTGAATTGTTTAAAGTCTTGAAACTTTTCAGGCTTTATTTCTAGCTTTCTTATCTGTGCATGTTTTGGACCTTTTTTACATATCTCCACCATTTTATCTAGAGAAGTATTATCTCCCTCAAGAAAAATTTCTATTCTTCCATCTTCAAGATTCCTTACAAAACCTTTTATATCAAGATTTTCAGCCTGTTCTTTTACAAAATTTCTAAAAAAAATTCCTTGAACAGTTCCTTCAAGATAAATTCTAATTGATTTTTTCATATATTAATAGTATTCTTAGAGTATTTAATAATTTTTTTAATCTTCTCTTCTGTCAATTTCGTTTTGAATTATTGTTACAACCTGGCTTGCAAAATACGTTTTATTTCCAATGCTAATTTTTTTTATACCTATTTTTTTTAATAATTTTAACTTTTCTCTTGGAAGTCCATCCTGGTCTCCAATTATGAATACCGCATTTTTCAAATCTTTATCTTTTAGTTCTCTTATGTCTTTTCCATTATCATCCATCAAATATATCTCTTTTCCTTCGCTATTAAGTTCTTCTATAACTTTTTCAAAACTTTTTTTTTCTATACAATATCCAGGAGCAATTTCATTTTTTATTCCAGGTTTATACTTGTAAAGCATCTTTTTAATAAGCCCAGCTACATCTTTTTTGCTTATGTCTATTCTTTCACCTTTTTTTTCAATATTCTCTCCAGGAAACAATTCCAGATGTTTAGGAGGATCTGGGCTTCCATCAAAAACTAGGTGCAACTTCGCATCTTCTCTTAATTTATGAGAAAGAAAAAAAGACATTATTGCAATTTGACAAGCAATATCCATTCTTCCAGCTTTCATTAAATCTCTTAAATCAAAATTTCCAGAAGTTCTAGCATGCTTAGAATAGTATATGAATTCTCTCATAATAAGAAAAGTATTTTTTTGTTATTAAATCTTTTTAATTCATAACAAATTCCGGTTTAGCGAATAAATCTTCTTTTTGAATTAATCGATACATGCCAATAAATTTATCGTTACAAACAGCACACACAATTTCTTTGCTATATTCTTTATCTATTTTTTTTAAATCTTCTTTATTAATCGGTTTTCCCGTCAATATCTTTTTTAAATTCTCTTCTTTAATCTGGATTACAGGGTAAACTTCACAAATTATCTCAGCGGGAATAATTATTTTTCTTATCTCTTCTTCATTTCCTTTTTTATATTCTTCTACAGCTTTTTCAAAATCATATAAATTAATACAAGGATATCTTTCATGATTCTCTTTGAAAATTCCAGCACGCATTCTTCTTAATTCAAGCATGTGGGCCCCTGTCTTGAGATATTCTCCTAAATCAGAAACTAGTTTTCTAATATAAGTTCCTCCTTGGCATTCTGCTCTAAATAAAAAATTATGCTCTTCTTTTTCTATAATATCAAACGCTTTTATTTCTCTTTCTCTTTCTTGCCTTTTTACTCGCGATTTAACTGGAGGAAGTTGCAAGATTTTTCCTAAAAATTTTTCTTTTATTGCTTTTTCAACTTCTTTTTTTGAAATATCTTCGTGAATATTCATAATACCAATATATTCTTTATCTTCTCCAAGAAAGAAGCCTGTAAGTTTACATGCTCTGTTTAGGGCTACTGGTAAAACTCCTGTTACTTTTGGATCGAGCGTTCCGAAATGACTCGTTTTCCTCAAGCCTAATTTCTTTTTTACAAATTCAGAAGAATCAAAAGAAGTCGGTCCTGAAGATTTATCCAAATTAATTATTCCAAACTCTAAAAGCTCCTCGGTGGTTTTTTTTGATTTTATTTCTTCTAAATTCATATTTAATTTTAATCCACAATGTTTATAAATTTTTAAAATCTTGTTTTTAAAATAGAGGAAAAAAGTGAAAAGAGGGTGATGGCTTTAAAGAAACCTTATATAAAAAAAGAAAAGGAAATTGCAGGATTTACTGTATGGATGGTTGATGGGAGTTATATAAGGAAAAATATCGACGAAGAATTTACTAATTTTGGACAGAATTATCGTTTTAAATTTATTCCTAAAAAAGAATTTTGGATAGATAAAGAGCATTCCAAAAGAGAGGGAGAAAAAGAATTTTATATCAATACTATGATGGCAATGGATAATTTTCTTTCAAATGGAATAAGTCATAAAAAAGCAGTAGAGATCGCTTGTATTTTAGAAAAAGCAGAACGTTCAAAATCAAAATATTTTAAGAGATTCTTTAAATCAAAATCAAAAAAAGAAGAGATAAATAAAATTCATCTCCGTTTGTTAAAAAATTATAGTAAGAATAATATTAAAGTATGGATTGTAGACGGAGAGCTTGTAAGAGGTCTTTACTTTATAGATTTCACTCAAGGAGGACATGATAAAGTTTACAAATTTGTTCCTAAAAATGAAGTATGGATCGATGATGATGTAAGTCAAAAAGAAAGAAAATTTATTTTACTTCATGAAATACATGAGAGGAATCTTATGAAAAAAGGAATGAAGTATGATATGGCTCATCATTATTCAAGTATTATAGAGAATTATGCAAGACATAATCGTAGGAAAGTTGATAAGTTTCTTCGGAAGGAATTACAAAAA
>CAZAGO010000007.1:15816-26587 GCA_964485045.1 Candidatus Woesearchaeota archaeon
TCTTCGGAAGGAATTACAAAAATATTGAAAAAGAAAAAGTTTAAATATGGTGCCTTATTTCAATCCCAATTAATTAGCATTAAATTTGCAATATCATGGCTAGAAGACAAACAATAAGGCAAGAACTTGTATCGGATGAAGAGCCTCCTTCGGCAAACAACTCACCGACATTTTCATATATTCTTAAATCAAATTCTCTTCCAGAGTGGAAAAAGATTCTTAGAAAGAGTGTTTCTTCTCCAGAGGAACTTTCCCTTTTATTTGGACTTGAATTTGATCAAATGAAAGAAATATGTGAAAAATACCCTGCAATGATTAATCCTTATTATCTTTCTCTTATAAAAGAAAAGGATGATCCTATTTACAAGCAATCTATTCCTTCAATGCAAGAACTTAGAGATTTTTGTGGAGAAGAAGATCCTCTTCATGAAGAACCAGAACACCAGGTTAGAAAGAACGTTCCAGGTCTTGTAACTCATAGATATCCTGATAGAGTTTTATTTAGGGTCTCAAACAAGTGCGCGATGTACTGTAGATTCTGTACGAGAAAAAGGAAAGTTGGAGATCTCTCTAAACAGCCTACATGGGCAGAAATACAAAAAGCTATTGCTTATATAAAAAATCACGAAGAAATAAGGGATGTTTTATTTTCTGGAGGAGATCCTTTAATGCTAGATGATATTCTTTTAGATAAAATAATCGGTTCTGTTTACAATATTTTGAAAGATAGAAAGAATTCAATGATAAGAATTGGTACAAGGATTCCGTGTGTTCTTCCTCAGAGAATAACTCCTGAACTTTGTGATGTTCTTAAAAAGTACCAGCCAATATACATAAACACTCATTTTAATCATCCGAGTGAGATTACAGAGCAGAGCAGAAAGGCTTGCGGAATGCTTGCAGATGCAGGTATTCCTCTTGGATGCCAAACCGTTTTACTTAAAGGAGTTAATGATAATCCTGAAACTATGAAAGAGCTTATGCAGGGGCTTGTAAATATGAGGGTCAAGCCTTATTACATCTATCAAGCAGATCCAGTAAAAGGAACAAATCATTTTAGAACGAGAGTTGAAAAAGGATTAGAAATTTATGAATCTATAAGAGGGCATACATCTGGTTTGTGTGTACCTTCTTTTGTAATAGATGCTCCTGGCGGAGGAGGAAAAATACCTATTCTTCCGGACTATCTTCAAGGAATAACTGATGAAGGCGTTCTTTTAAAAAATTATGAAGGAAAATTATTCTTTTATCCTCAAGTAAAGAAAGAATAAATATAATTATTATTTTTTACTCAACCACTTTTTTCTTTCTTCTTCAGGAAACTTTTCTATTGAATATCTAAGCATAACACGAGGCATTGTTTTATATCTCTGCATTAAGAATAGTTCAAGCACTTCTTTATTTCTTTTTCCAACTTCTCTTAACATCCAACCTACAGCCTTGTGAATTAGATCGTGTTCGTCATTGAGTAAGATTTCAGAGATGGCTAGTGTTTCTCCAAACATCCTTTTTTTTATAAAAGGGTATGTAGAGACTATGGCAATTCTTCTTTCCCAAAGATTTCTGGATTCAGCAAGATTTTTGAGTATTTCAGTTCCTTCTCTTTGTAGAAAATCTCCCATAATTAAAGGGGCACTTAAATCGACTAAGTCCCAATTGTTTATGTTTCTAGTATTTTTTAAATAAAATTCAAATATTTTTCTTCTTTCTAACAAGTCTTTCTTTGCTTTCTTATATTTTTCAATTAAAATTAAAAGAGCAATTAATCTGTGCTCGTGAATTTTGCTATTTAACAGTTCTTGAATTTCTTTAAAATCCAAATGAATATACTTTTTTGATATTTTTCTCTGAACAGGTACTTTTATTCCAAGAAACACATCTCCCTCAGCATATTCTCCTTTGCCCGTTTTAAAAAATTTCTGAAGTATTTTAGCTTGCTCTGGATTTTTTAATTCCTGTAATTCTTTTATAAGGATTTCAAGCATACTTATCTTTTAAATAAATAGAATTATAAACTTACCTCTTAATGTCCAGTTCCAGAACCTTTTGAATGCTCTTTTTTATTCTGAATAGGTCTTTTTTGAGAAGTTTCATGCTTTTTTTCTTTTGCTTTTGTCTTTTGATATTTTTCTTCTGCTTCTATTGTAGTCTTCTTTTTTTCTTTTTCTTCTTCTGCTTTTTCTTCAGTTTTTATTTCTTCATCTTTTTTAGATTCGCTCTTTTCTTTTTCTTCTTTCTTTTTCTTCTTTCCTACTTCTTCAGACTCTTTATTCTTTCTATTTTCTCTTTCCTTTTGGAATGCAATCTTCTTTGAAAGTTCATAAGCTTCAACTCTAACAATATCTCCTTCTTTTATTGCTTTAACTTTTATTTTATGAGGAGGGGTTTGGATTCCTCTTCTCCAAATCATTTGGTTTAGATATTTATCTAATCTTATTTTATTCAAATCTCTATCTCTTATTTGCATATGTTTTACAAGAAATTCTTTTATAGTCCTTATAGCTTTTTTCGCTCTCTTGTATCTTGGAACTACCATTACTTTATTTCTAAGAGGAATAGTATATTCTCTTTCAATACCCGCGATAGATTTTTTTTCAGTCATTTTTCTAGCCCATATGCGATTTTCTTTGCTTTCTAGGTTTAATATGAAGCTTAGTTCTTCTCCAAGATCTTCTTATTCTAGTTGTTACAGAAGGATGAATTCTTTTTCCCTTTCCATATTTCTTTAAAACAACCCATATTGGAGCCCATTTAGTTTGTCTTCCTTTGACTGCAAGCTTTGATTTTTTTTCTGAATTTTTTATTCCCATTTTATAGTTGTGGTAGTAATTTTTCTCCAACCAGTATTTCTAAATTAAGTTTAGTGTGATTTATTGCAGAATCTTCTCCTATAATAATAATTCTAGGAGATTGTTTTCTCTTTGAAATATATGCATATAATTCTACATCTCCAAAAATTCCATTAGGATAAGAAAGTATAATTTCATTTTCGTTTTCCTCATTAGTTTTTGCTCTCTTCATTCCATAGATATTTAATAATTGCCTGTATAGTTCAATATTTTTCTCCTCAGGCAATGTAAATGTCATACTATTCATTTTATTGACTCCATAAAATTTTTTCCTTTTGCAGTTAATTTTCTTCCTGGTTTTTTATTTCTTACACCTTTGACTATTTTAGACATTTCAGTAAAGCCTGCTTTATCAGATTGTTGAAGAATAGTTCTTATTATCTTTCCTCCAGCTCTTACAAACTTTTCTGGTCTTTGTCCTCTATTCTTCTTGCTTCCATACCTCGTTCTTAATCTATTAACTCCTAAAAGATTTTTTTTGTATATTTGTCTTAGAATGCTTGCAGCTCTTTTGTGCCAAAAATCTAAATCATCTATTGGTCTTTCTTTTGAAGGACTAGACTTTACAAACTGAACCCATTCTGGAGCTTCAAATTCTGGAATTCCCTTTAAAGCTTCAGCTAGTTTTAAGTTATATTCTTGAGATGGTAAATCGTATACTGGATTTTTTTCCATTTTTATATTTTAACGGCACTCTTTACAGAGTTAGAATGGCTTGAGCCAATTACCTACTTTTAATCAAGAAACAGGGTTTATAAAGCTATCTCGTAGGCCTTCTCCATTTTCTGAGATTAATTGTAAATCCAACAACTTTGGAGGTATAATTTTCTCCAAGTTTTTCAAGAATATTTTTTGAGTACTCTTCTGTTTTATCTTTTCCTCCTTTTCCTTCTGGACGAGCTGATTTAAGGACGTAAATCTTGATACTTTTATTAGTCTTAAAACAATTTTCAAGACTAGAAATAAATTCTTTAGTTAATCCATTTTTTCCTATTTGAAATTGAACTAATGACATTTTTTAATGAACCCCTTCTATGATTTTAGAAATCATTTCTTTATAATTCATTCCTTCTTTTTTGCATGCCGCAACAAAACCACTATCGGGAGAGATACATGGATTAGAATTTATTTCTAAAACATAAGGTTGTCCTTTTTTATTCACTCTAAAATCAACCCTAGCATATCCATTCAATTCAAAATGATTCCAGGTTTTTTCTGATATTTCTTTTAGCGATTTTAATAAATCTTTATCTTTTTTTTCAAAATTAAAACTTCTTACTGTATTTTTATATTCAAAACTATCTTCCTCCCACTTTGCTTTGTAGTCTATTATCTTAAATTTTCCCTTAGGATAATTCAAAAAAGTCATTTCTGCAGGAGGTAAAACTTTTACTTTAGATTTTTGTTCTAAAATAGAAACATTAAATTCTCTTCCATCTATAAATTCTTCAGCAAAATAGGATTCAATATTTTTTCTTTTTCTTAAAGATTCATTCAATTTTGCAATATCGCTTGCTTGAAATACAGAAGAATCATCTATATCTTCTGAAGCGTGTTCCCATAAATGTTTTATTATAATGTATTTTTTTCCGAATATTGATTTTTTATTTGAAAGCTCTTTTAAAGAGGCCCATTGAGGGGTTAATATCCCTGCACTATGGAGTATCTTTTTTGTCGTTACTTTACTAGCAGTCTTATACATTGCTTCCGTTTGGCATCCGGTATATGGAATGCCCATAGAATCCAATATGGCTGGAGCAAAATATGCAAGTGAGTCTTTTCCTTCAATAGATTCAACTAAATTAAAAACAAATTCAGGCCTAGCTCTCTTTATTTTTTCCATAGTTTCTTTTAGATTAAATGAAAATGGAACTACACTTACTTTAAATTTTAATTCTTCAAGAGCTTTTTTTATTGCTTTAGTTTCATCTAAATTATCAACTTCATCCTTACTAGGAGAGCTTCCAAGGTAGTTATTTAATATGACACAATTCATTTTTCAAATCTTTCAATTAATTCTTTTTTTATTTTTAATTTCATGCTTTTTTTAACTCCAAATGTTCCTTTATCCATATCTTTCTTTTTATAAATATCCTTTCCTTTAAAATGGTTGACTATGACATCTAATTTATTGTCTCTGTAATTTTGGCTATATTTAGCACATATTACTGCAGCTTCTTTTATATCTCCTGGTTTTGGTTTTCCTTTTATATTTACAAAAGGGCTTCCAGGAGCTTCTGTATGAAAGACTTCTTCATCTGGTAATACTTGCGCAATTAATTCTTCATTATTTTCCGCATTTTTTCCAGAAAGAATTAGTGTTCCTTTTTTTGAGATAAACTCTCTAAATTTAGCCATAAACATAAGAATAAATAGAGGTTTTTATTTGTTATGATTAAATTATTTTCAAGAATATAAATCTATATAAATTCTAATCAATTATTTTTCAATCTAACAATTAGAAGATGAATAATCTTGAAGAAAACCTTGGATTAAATTGTGTAGCTTTGTATAAAGTTGCAAAACTTAAAGGGAAATCTTTACCTGATGAAAGAGTTCACATTTATCTTGCAGGATTAATAGACAGGTTTGAAAAACCTTCTCTTGAAATGTCTAAATTTGTAGTGGGTTCTATAGATGAATTAAACAAAGTAGTTATTGCTAATCAAGGAAGTTTTCAACCAAACGCAATTCCTTATTTGGTTTCAAAATATTCAGGAGATTATTCTACAAATTATAGCGCTCATATTTCAGATATTTTCAATGTTTCTTTTCCTTCTGCTTGTTACAGTTTAGCTCAGTACTATGGGGCTAAGATGGGAAAGAAAGAAGAATCCCTAATATTTGGATTACTAGCTTTAAATCCTGAAAAATATATATCTCTTTTATCTTCTTATTATTCTCTTCTTAAAGAAGATGATTTTGAAATCACTGATGAAGATTTTCAATCTTTTAAAAAAGATCTTGAAAATAAATTCATACCTCCAAAAATAACCCTTACAGGAAAAAAGGTAAAAAAGAATCCAGAAGTTAAATTCTTGATTTGAATATTTATTTTTTTAAAGAATCATTAACAATCTTTAAACAGGCTTTCTGATTTTCCCATGTTAAATTTTTTATTGCCTCTTTAAAGTTCATCCACTTATAATCGGAATGTTCAATTTTATCCAATTTTATTTTTTTAGAATATTCAACTTCTGCAGAATATAATTGATAATTTTGGCCATCAAATCCTTTTCTATCTCTATATTTTTTATTATATTTATAAAAACCTTTTTCAGAAAAAGAATTTATTTTAATTGGAACTAATCCCGTTTCCTCTTTTAACTCTCTTTTCAAAGCGAATCTTTTTAGTTCAAAAAAGTTAATTCCTCCTTTTGGAAATTCCCATCCTTTCCAATGCAGTTTTCTTTTCAAAATAAGATATTTTATCTCTTTTCCAACTAGGGCATAAGTTACAATAAATAAAGCTCTGCGTATTTTCATCTCCAAAGTGGCAAGGCTATTGCCAACTCTCTATGTGTTCTAGAATATTCTTTTAAACTTTTGTTTTCCATAACGGCATCAATTGCTTGCCTCATAGATTTAGCTCCAGCAATCGTTCCAAGTGGATGTCCATGAATTCCTCCTCCTGCCTGAACTACGATATTCTTTCCCATTATCTTTACTACTTCTGCTGCAGTTCTTGGATGAAGCCCACCTGAAGCAACACCTAATACGGGTTTTATTCCAAACCATTTCTGTTCAAGATTTTTTTGTGTTTGCTCTGTAAACTGGGATTCCATTTCTTTTTCAATATGAAGGACTTCTCTTTTACTTCCAATCATTTTTCCAACAACAGTTCCTATGTGAAGAGTATCGACTCCAATCATTCTAGCTAATTGAGCAATCACTTCCATACTCATTCCGTGTTGCGGATTTCTATCAAACATTGCGTGCCCAGCACGATGTGCATGAATTGGTAATTTAGTATGATTTCTTGCTGTTTGAAGCGCCCCCCAACCTAACGTGAGAATATCAAGCATAATATAATTCCCTCCATTTTTTTCAACAAACTTAATTCTTTTTAACATTTCTTCTGTTTCTGCAGTACAATTAACTAAGTATACTTTTTTTTCTCCAGTTTCTTTTTCTGCTTTTTTTCTCAAAGCATTTGTCAAGAGAAATCTTTTTTTGAATTTGTTAAAGTTTTGGCTTGTTAAATTCTCATCATCCTTTACAATATCACACCCTCCTATCCAAGATTCATATGCAACACGAGCGTGCTCTTTTTCGTTTAATCCTATTTTTGGTTTTACTATTGTTCCAACTAAAGGTCTTTTTTTAATCTTCAATAATTTTCTAATACCTTCTATTCCATATCGAGGGCCTTTAAAACTTTTAAGCATTTTTTCCGGAATATCTATATCTTCCCATAAAATTCCTTTTACTATTTTCATTCCAAAAATATTTCCTCCTACACTTGAAAGAATCTCTGGCAAATTTCCAAGTTCAAACAACTCTATAGGATAAGCAATTCTAATTCTTCTTTCTTTTTTAAGAATCCAATAAATTTTTGGAGAAAGATTATCACTAATTCTTTTTTTCATAGTGGAAATTTCAGTCCATGTTCCAATAGAACTTTCTCCAGCAACAGCATTTGCAACATCCATAAGAGTTTTTCCTTCTTTTGGAGTTATCTTATACTGACAAATAACGTCCGTTTTTTTCGGCTTATATTTTAAATCTATAAATCCTTTAATCATTTTTCTCCTCTTTGTTTTAAATTATTTTTTTAATGGGATAAAATAAATGAACCAAATAAACCAGATTATCCATATAGATCCAATCCAGTCTTGAACTAATAACTTTGGAATTCCAAGAAAACCAAAGAATCCTAAAAATCCAAGAGTCCAATATTTTCTAAATTTTCTTTTCATATTTTTTTTACTCTTGCTCCCTCTTTTGTATCATCAACTAAGAATCCTAGGGTTTTTATTTTTTCCCTTAGTTCATCTGCTTTCTTCCATTGCTTTTCAGCACGAGCTTTTTCTCTATGTTCTAATAACTTTTCTATCTCTTCAGGAATTTTTATTTCTTCTTTTTTTAAAAGATTTAATCCTAAAACGTCATCTATTTTTTTAATTGTTTTTATTCTTCCTTTTGCTTTTTTATCTTTTGCAATTTTCCATAAAACTTGCAAGGCTTTAGGTGTATTCAAATCATCATCCATCGCTTTTGAGAATTCTTTCAAATATTCTTCGTTTGTTTTTCCATCATCTTCTGCTTCTATAATTAAATTTTTTAATCTATTAAGCGAGACTTTACTTTCTTCTAATTCTTTCTTAGAAAAATTTATAGGTTTTCTATAATGTGTAGATAAAACGAAATATCTTATTATTTCTCCAGAATATTCTTCAAGAATATCCCTTATTGTTTTAAAGTTTCCAAGACTTTTACTCATTTTTGTTCCTTCAACATTTACCATTGCATTATGCATCCATTGTTTTGAAAATATTTTTCCATAACCAGCTTCGCTCTGAGCAATTTCATCTTCATGATGAGGAAAAATTAAATCTTGCCCTCCTCCATGCAAATCTAATGGAAGTCCAAGAAGTGCATGAGACATTGCAGAACATTCTATATGCCATCCAGGCCTACCTTTTCCCCAAGGTGAATTCCATGAAGGCTCCCCTGGTTTTGAAAACTTCCAGAGTACAAAATCCTGAGGGTTCTTTTTCAAATCATTTGATTCTTTTCTAACTCCCGATTGCAAATTATTTATATCTTGATGGCTTAATTTTCCATATCCTTTAAATTTAGAGATATTATAATAAACTCCATCTCCTTCTAGAATATAAGTATATTTTTTTTCTTCAAGATTTTTTACTAATTCAATCATCTCTTTAATATACTGGGTTGCTTTTGGTTGAATATCTGGTTTTTTAACACCAATAGCTTCATAATCTTGCATATGTGCATTATAATTTTTTTCTGTCAGTTCTTCTATAGAAATATTTAGTTCATTTGCTTTGTGAATAATTTTATCTTCAATATCTGTAATATTTGAAACAAATTTAACGGAGTATCCTAAAAATTTTAAGTATCTTCTTAAAATATCAAAAGAAATTTGTTGTCTTGCATGCCCCACATGAGGAACATCGTTCACAGTAGGACCACATACGTATATTCTTGCTTTTTTTTCTTCAAGAGTTTTAAAGATTTCTTTCTTCCTACTTAAAGTATTATATAATTTAAATGTCATAAAAAAGAATAGACTAGCTAAGTTTAAAAGTTTTAGCAAATAGTTGCAGCTATTTGTCCTAGGTGTTTTACATCTATAAATAGTGTGTGAGTTCTCATTGAGCCTGTTTCTTTAACTGTTTCTTCTACAATTATTTTTAAAGTTGTAGCAGAAATACCCCTAGGAATATCTAATAGTAAAACAGTTTGTGCTGTTTGCCCAACAGATACTAATCCAGTCCAATCTTCACTTATAATCCATTTTTGAACTTGGGATGTTGAAGATCCTGTATTTGAAATACTTTCAACGCTTTTAATATTAAGATTGTAAGTATACTGGGTATCTGTGCTTATAATACAAACTATATGTCTTTTTCCTCCATCTCCAATGGTTACCTCTTGTCCTCCTTCACCCATACATCTTACTCCATAATCTCCAGTTCCAAAAAGACTTTTTATTTCATTACTGACCTTCTCATCAATTTGATTAGTCATAATTATTCCGGAGCACATAATATTTTTTATAAAAATCATACCAAAGATAAGAATTGTAACTGAGAGAACAATGACAACGATTGTACCCATACTCATCTCTATGGATGCTTTTTTAGAAAATTTTTTCATTTTATATTATCGGAAAGTTTTGTGTTTGTTGAATTTGCTGAATGAAAGGAATTAGAAATTTCAAATAAACAATTACAAAAATTATTCCTATAGCAAATCCAATTATGTTAAGAATCATTCCTACTCTTCCAGCCTTTATAGGATTCTTTTTTTGTTGATATAAACACAAGAAAAAACCAACCACTGCAATTAACATTCCAGCCCAGCCGGCAAAAAGTATACTTAATATTCCTAGAACAAATCCAGATATTCCAATGTACTCTTCATTATACTTTGATTTCTCTCCTCTTTTTTCAGCCATGTTATACTTAAATAATTTGATTTTATAAAGGTTTTGAATATTTTTTAATCCAATCAGGCGCCTTTCTTTTTGTCCATTTAGCAAATTTTAATTTTTCTCCAATATAATAATTTCTATAAGCTTCGATAGTATTTTTTTCTTTATATTTCTCCGGCATTGCTTGAAAAGGTTGAGAAAAATTTCCACGTTTTAAATTAGGTTTATTTTTATAACACCAAAGAATAACTTCTTCACTTTTGTGAATTTTTTTGTACCTATGAGTGTATTCTTTGCATAGTTCTAATCCTAATTTACAAAGCCATATATAATTTTTCAAACTTTTTTCTGTCCATATTACGCAAGGATGATTTTTATGAGTTGGTTTATAAGGAGCTTTTGAATTATTTTTCCAGTGGCACGTACAAAGAATTTGAGCTGTCTCTAGGACCATTTTTGTTACATGTTTATCACAATGCATTTTTGCGCAATTTTCTGGTTTTTTGTGTATATAAAAAATATTCATTTTGTATTATAAGAAAATTTTAATTTAAATGGGGCAGCGGGGAGTCGGGCCTCACAAGTTCAACCTGCATTTTGAATAAATTCAAAACACAAACCCAAAGGTTCAACTCATATTGATGGTATTAAATGGGGCAGCGGGGAGTCGAACCCCGGACACCATGATCTTCAGTCATGTGCTCTCCCGCTGAGCTACTGCCCCAATAAGTGATTCTTCTAATAATTCAAAGATGTTTTTTAAATGTTATTAAAAAAATTGTAAGTCGAGCATAGGCCA
>CAZAGO010000007.1:26687-29345 GCA_964485045.1 Candidatus Woesearchaeota archaeon
TTAAAAAAATTGTAAGTCGAGCATAGGCCACCTTCTGTAGTTCGTCGTTTGATTTCTCAACGAACCGAACTTGTTAACATTCAACTAAGCGGCTTTAAGCCTTTCACCAGTCAAGATGCGCGTTTCATCAAATCTTTCGCGTCAAAGTTCACCGCATGGTTCATAACTTAACGAAAGCTGTGGCGTTTCTGTAGCAGTTGCTTTGCCTCACAACAATTCGGCTTTCCCGAATGACTCCACTTCGTGGATAAATCACATTCGTGATTCATAGTGGGCGGACCTTCCTCAGAAGTAATTTTGATATTTTTCAAAACTCACTCATCTAAGAGTAACTCCCGAAAGTTAACTGCTCGACTTACAAAAAAAGAAGAGAGTATCATTTTTTAAATCTTGTGTTTTGAAAAAAAATTCAATTATAAAAATGCTTATAAATTTGCTATTTATTAGTTATTTATGAAGACTTTAGATTTAAATGTATATAGTACAGATAAAGAAGAAGTAATTCTTTTTAGTGCAGTTTCTAAAAATGTTATGGGAAATATTTCAAGAGAAGGAGTTTATTCTAAAGAAGAATTTATTCCAAGAATTTTAAAATTTGCTGAAGAATATAAAATTGAAAAAGTTTATCTTTATTCCCTTCTTCCAGAAGAGAGAAGTTCTTTATTTAAGAAAGTAGAGGGCTCTTTTTTATCAAGCCTAAGCGATTTTGCTAAAAGAAAAGGAATAGAAACAGAGATATATTCAAACTAGTTTACAAAATATTTTTAAAGAGATTTCTCTTAAAGAGACTATGCAAGATTTAATGTTATGGGCTATATTTGGGGTGTTAATTATTGTTTTAATGATTTCAGCTTTTTTTATAAGAAAAAAATATCCTCATCCAATAGATTATTATGCTTTTTTTATAATGGGTATTTTTTGGATGATCATTGGACTTCTTTTCATTTTACTTGATAAGAATTATACCTTTTTTTTAATGGGAGTTTTATTTGCTATTTTTGGTTTTGCTTATAGAAATAAATGGAAAAAAAACAGAGTAAGATGGAAGCATTTGAAGAAACCAGAAAAAATAATTCAAATTATACTTTTTTCTCTTCTAGCATTTGTAATTGTTGCAGGAATAATTTTTTTCTTAATTAGATTCTAAAGAAAAACTTACCAAAAAATTTGATAAGCAGTGAAAGATTTATTTTACTAGATTTTATTACTTATGATATTTAATTAAAAATATCAATTGAGGCTTCCGATTAAATCTTTGATCTTATCGCAGAATTAATTTGATGGAAACATCAAATTGAGGCTTTTAGTAAATCTATGCTGAAATTCTCGCCCTTGCGGACTTAAATCTTACACAAGATTTCTATCGACGTCGTCTTCTTCGACGGCCTTTGTTGTCTCGTTTTGCGGATGGCTTCGAGCTTAGATGCTTTCAGCTCTTATCCATATAATGCGTAGCTATGCAGCCTGCCAAATGACAACTGCTCACCAGAGGCATCCAAGCACCGTTCCTCTCGTACTAGATGCTTGTTCCACTCAGACAACTACACGCCTAGTAGATATTATACAAACTGTCTCGCGTATGTTATTCCAATCTTTCGAATTGGCATGGACTATACCATTATCCATTGTTTATACAATGGCAATCAGCGTTTTACCTTCTCTTTTATAATGAGAAAGTCTAGAATTTATCACATGAGTGCTTTGGTCATTTTCTCATGCGCCTCTATTCGAGGACTCTAAGTCTCTACGGGGATAAATGATTATTTTTTAATTACAATCATCATCTTCCCTCGGTATTGCCATATCTTTTCTGTTAATAATACTTTGTCTTAATCAGACAATGAATCCAGAAAGACGTAGGGTTCACCGATATGAGCTGATTTTATTTATCATTGAATTACTCCAATGCAACGCCGCTTTTGTTCAACGTTCTTAACCCAGCTAACGATCCCTTTTAATGTGTGAACTCCAACACCCTTGCACGCTTCTGCACGCGCAGGATAGGGAGAGCCGACAGCGAAATACCAAACCGCCCCGTCAATATGGACTATCGGGGGCGACCAGCTTATTATCCTTGGGGTAACTTTTCTATCAGACACGGCTTCTATTAAAAAAGCACGTGGGTTCACTAAGCCCAGCTTTCGCTTCTGCATTTCTTGCTTTTCAAAATACAGTTAGATAAGCTTTTGCCTTCGCACTCTGCTCCGGATTTCCAAGCCGGATGAGCTTATCTTTGGGTCCTATAGATATCTTTTCTACAGGGTGCCGCCCCAGCCAAACTGCCCGCCTGCTGCTGTCCCAGTAAATAGTAAGCAGTTTTAAAAAAAGTGAGTAGTATTACAAGATTGCTCCACAGCCACCGAAATGACTGCTTCGACGCTCCTACTTATTCTATGCATTTTTTTTAAAACCACAACAGCAAGTTGCAGTAAAGTTCCACAAGGTCTTCACTTCCCACTAGGCGTCTCCGGTCTGTGCACCGGACAATATTTTCAGAAGGCTCCAACTAGGGACAGTGACAACCTCGTTAAACCATTCATGCAAGTCGCCATTCAGACGACAAGGTATTACGCTACCTTAAGAGAGTCATAGTTACTCCCGCCGTTTGATGGACCTTAGCTCCCTTGAAAAGGAGTTTTAGACACCACCACTGGGCAG
>CAZAGO010000008.1:0-29224 GCA_964485045.1 Candidatus Woesearchaeota archaeon
TTTATTTTCCTCTTGAAAATTATGGTATTCTTCTAGGCAACCATATTTTTTCATTAGATTTTTCTATTTTTTCTGCGACTTGAAGCTTTTTCTTTTTCGTATTTTTTTCGTATTTTTTTTCTTCTAGTTCTTTTTGAATTTCTTTTAGGTCTTTTTCTTTTGCTTTTATTCTAGGAGAATTTTCGTTTTCTTCTTTATATATTGGTAGTACATTTATTATTTCATGCCCCATGAAATTTGAGAAGAATATTTTAATTTTTTTTGGTTTAAAGATTTTTTTAATTTTTTTTGATTCTTTTCTTGCAAGAGTGTATGCTTGGTTTGGGACGTGTCTCGATTCTGTTATATGCTTTTTTGGAATAATAAGCGTGTGTCCTTTTGAAATAGGATTTATTTCTAGGATAGCAATAGCCATTTTATTTTCACTTGTTTTGTAAGAAGAAATTTTTCCAGAAATTATTGAACAAAAAAGACAAGAGTTTTTTTTATTTTCCTCTTCTTTTATTAATTTATTCTTTTTTAAAAAAGATTCTAATTCTTCTTCATTCATATTATTTATTTTATCTATTGCGTCTTCTTTTTTTTCTTCTGGAAAAGATGTTTCTATTTGGTTAATTAGTTGCTCTTTTATATCTTGCATTTGTTCTCTAGTTAACATTCTTAAAAGAATTATTTATAATTTATAAATCTTGATGGGCTTATCCAAAAGCTCTTCTCATATCAATCACTTGCACAGAATTAACGCCTTCAATTTTCTCTAGTTCTCTTTCAATAGGCTCAAGTTCAAAATTTTCATCTAATGCAAAAGAAACTAAAATTGCTTTCAATCCGAAAGCAATATTTTCCTCTTCAAACCTATGGTTCGTTCCTTTTCCAGAGATTATTTTTTCTTCTGCTTCTTTTTTTATTCTTTCAAGATCTTCTTCTATAGATGAAGGCATTATTTTTATTTTTATTACTGCTATTCCCATTTTCTTTATAAAAAAAAGAGTTTTATAAACTTGTTGATTTTGTATGGGTTGCTATTAAAAATTTATTAGTTTATAGTTTTGTTTAGAAAGACTTAAATTGACCTTTTTTCTTTTTATTATATGGATTTTTTATTAATGGCTCTTTTGCCAGCTATATTATTTATAGGAATAATTACCTCTTATCAAGATTTTAAGTATGGAAAAATAAAAAATAAGTGGATTATTTTTGGATTGATTTATACTTTATTTATTTATTTATTTTTTCTTTTATTTTATTCTTCTTTTGGAGGGATTAATATAAAATATCTTGCTCATTTAGGAGTAAATATTCTCTTTGCTATTTTTGTAGGGTTTGGTTTATGGAATCTAAAAGTTTGGGCTGCAGGAGATGGTAAATTATTCATTGTTTATTCTTTTTTGGTACCTCTTTCAGTTTATGCTTCTAGTTCTCAAAGTTGGTTTCCATCTTTAGATATTATAGTAAACACTTTTTCTTTAGCTTTTATTTTTCTTCTAATTGTTCTTTTTTTAAAAAGCCCATTAAATTCTTTAAGTAGAATAGGGTATGCTTCAATTAAGAATTATTTTCAACCTAAACCTTTATTCTTTGGAGCAATTACTCTTTTTTCGCTTATGTGGATATTTGGTTTTTTTCTCTCTTTTTTTAACCCAAGCAATATTCTATTAATTATGTTTATATTTCTTATACTCTTTTTACTTATTCCTAAAAAATATCAAGATAAAATAAATTATTTGTTTTTATTTTTGGCTTTATTAAGATTTTTTTTAGATAAATCTGTTTATTCTATTACTTCTTGGAAAACTTTTTTTATCTTGTTTCTTTTATTTTTTATTTTAAGAGGAATTTTAGGAAAACTATTAGATACATTAGGCCAGGAATTTTTTAGTAAAGATGTGGAAGTTGATAAATTAAAAGAGGGAATGGTTTTGAGTAAATCAATTGTTAAATTAAGCAAATTAGAATTTAATCACCTAAAAAACAAAAAAGAGCAAATAGTATGTTACAAAGGGAAGTATTATACTCAAGTTCCAAAAACTTTTTTCAATTTAGATGAATTTATTAAAGAATCTTCAGAAGGTTTAACTAAAACTCAAATTAATCTAATTAAATTAATGGGTTTTAAAAAATTAAAAATAAGTAGAACAACCTCTTTTGCATCATTTATGTTCTTGGGTGTTTTATTTATCCTTTTCTTAAGAGAAAATATTTTTTCATTTTTAAGAGGTATTTTTTAAAATAAATAAGTTTAAAAGAGTTATTGTTCTTTTAAAAAAGATGGTTGGAAAATATCAAATTAATGAAAAAGAAAATTGTGTTATTATCTCAATTGATCCTCAAATTTATCATTTAGATATAATTTATACTGCTGCCTATGTTTTTTTAGAAAAAGCGTATATTTTTCTTGAGGGAGATGTAAATAAAGAAATTATTGTTAAATTAACTCAAAAAGTGCCCCTTGATAAAGGGAATTTAGATCTTTTAGGTAAGGATTTTCTTAATGAACTTATTAATTATTCTTTTTACAAAAATCAAGCTGAAAAGACAAAAGAATTAAGACAAACTCTTTTGCAAAGAGCGCTTTTGACAAATCTTGAAGAAGAAGATTTAGAAGATTTAGAAGATTTAGAAGATTTAGAGGACCTAGAAGAAATATTTGATGATCCAGAAGGCATTGCAATTCCTTGGGAAGAAAAGTATGGTAAAGAGAGCAAATTAGAAAAAAATGATTAATACACAAATTAAATGCAGTTCTATTTTAATTTTAAAAAAAGATTTTTATAGCATTGATGCAATAAATGAAACTTTAGAGCTTTTTAAAAAAATTTGTTTGTTAGAATTAAAAGAAGATAACAAGGCAATTTTTATTTCTTTTATTTCAGAAGAAGATATGGATTTAGATATTTTAAAACAAGAATTTTCTAATTATGTTTTAGGACTAATGAAAAATAAATCTCTTGTTTAAAATGGAAAAATATTTTTTGAATAATTATCGGAGCAAACAATTCGGAAAGGATTTTCTTATTGTTACCGATCATGGATCTTTTGTTTTTTTAAATGAGCAGAATTTTAATTTACTTAAAAATGAGAATTTTAAAGATGGAGAATTATTTAGGCTCCTTGAAGAAAAAGGTATTATCATAACTGAAAAAAATAAAAAAGAGATTCTTACTTCTATTAAAAAAAGGAGGGATTTTTTATATAATGGTGTTAGTTTGCATATAATTATACCTACTTTAAGATGTAATCAAAAGTGTGTTTATTGTCATGCTAGTTCAAATCCTTTGGATCAAAAAGGATGTGATATGGATAAAGAGACAGCAAAAAAAACGGTAGATTTTATTTTTCAAAGCCCTTCGAAACACGTTGCTATTGAATTTCAAGGAGGGGAACCTTTGCTTAATTTTGAAATTGTGGAGTATGTTATAAAATATGCAAAAGATTTAAATAAAAAATATGGAAAGGATTTGATTTTTAGGATAGTTTCAAATCTTACTTTACTCGATGATTATAAGTTAGATTTTTTAATTAAAGAGGGTGTTGGAATTTGTACTTCTTTAGATGGGCCAGAATTTCTTCATGATAAAAATAGGCCTTTTTTGGCTGGGGGTAAGTCTTATTCTATTGTTAGTAAAAAAATAAAGGATTTGGTTCAAATATACAAAAAAAGGAATATTAAATTTGAAAGAGCAAATGCTCTTATTACAATTACAAATGATTCTCTCAAATATCCTAAGGAAATAATAGATGAATATATTAAATTAGGGCTTAGTGAAATTCATTTAAGATTTTTGAATAATTTAGGTGATGCTCGTCCTGTTTGGTCAGATATTGCTTATTCTCCAGAGCAGTTTATTGAGTTTTGGAAAAAGTCTCTTGATTATATTTTAGAATTAAATAAAAAAGGTATTTTTTTTAGAGAAAGATCTTCTCTTATAATAATTCAAAAAATTTTAACTGAATCAGATCCAAATTTTTTAGATATTAGAAGTCCTTGTGGGGCAGCAATTGGGCAATTATCTTATACCCCCCAAGGGAAAATTTTTAGCTGTGATGAAGCAAGAATGGTTGGAGAAGATTTATTTAATTTAGGAAGCGTTAAAAATGATAATTATAAAGAGGTGGTTTCTTCACCACAAACTTGTGCTCTTGTGTCTTCTTCTATGAATGAAGGGTATATTTGTGATTATTGTGTTTACAAACCCTATTGTGGAATTTGTCCTGTTTGTAATTTTGTAGAACAAGGCACTATTATTGCAAAAATTCCTGAGACTGCTAGGTGCAAGATTTATAAAGAACAATTTTCTTATATCTTTAGTAAAGTTTTGGATCCAAAAAATAAGTCTATTTTTTTGGATTGGTTAAATAAAGATAATCCAGAAAATGAAGAAAAAAGAGAGCAATTTAATTTTTCCAAAAGTTAGAAAGAAAATTAGTTCTTTTTTAGTTGGAGAGGAAGGAAGGATTTCTAAGCAGTCTTTACTTAAGACAGGAATGCTTGTTGGAACTCTTGGTGTTGCAATTCCTTCTGCTTCAGCAGCAGATAGTCTCTCTTTAGGTTCTTATAGTGGTGGATCTGCTACGGCGACTCATTCAAGTCACTCAAGTCACTCAAGTCACTCAAGTCACTCAAGTCACGCAAGTCACGGAAGTCACAATAGTTGGTAATAATGATGGATGGTGCTGAATTTAACAATTTTGGAAATGAAGCACCGGTAAAAAGAAGGTACTTTGTAATTTTTATTGTTTTTTTTGTTTTGGCTGTATTTTTGGTTCTTTTCATTGTAATTACTCCAAATAAAATTAAATGTTTGTTTAACGATTACTATTGTTTTGAAAAGAATATAAATGAATTTGATATAAACCAAAACAATTCCCTCATTGATTATAGTAAAGTAAATTGTAGTATTGTTTCATGTGAGGATAATCAAGATTGGGTCAAGTGTAATGGGACTTCTGTTGAGCGTCAAGCTTGTTTAGAATATATTGAAGAAAATATTCTTAAATTAGATCTAGAATTTTTAAAAAAAGAAGAGGATAAGTTTTGTCAGATGATGATTGAAAATAATTTTTCCTGTGAAAGTATAGAGGAATCAAGGTTAAAAAACATGTGTTTAGTTTATCCTTTTTTCTTAAAGTTATTTTCTCAGAAAAATGAAAGTTCTTGTAAAGATCCTGTTATTAATCAACTGAATTTAGAAGTTGAAAAGTATATAAAAGATTCTGATATTAATGAACTAGATTTAGATACGCATGCGTCTAGCTTTACCGAAGAAGTTTGTATGAACGTCCTTAATGCGATTAAAAATGGAAACAAGAATAAGTGCGAATCTTCTCTTTGTGTGGAGATTTTTAATTTTTATGTGGGAATTGAGCAAGATAATTGTCAACTTATTGAAAGTGAAAATTCTAAATATAATTGTGAATATCTAGACAATATTCTTAAATCAAATTCATGTCAGTATACTTTTTCTTACGATATTTATTATGAACTTATGGGAGTTGTAAACAATGATAAAAGCTATTGTAATAAAATTATTCACCCAATCGGAGTAGAAGGTTGTTTAGAAGATAAATGGGATGAGAATTATCGTTTTCCGATATTTTTTTAATGTTTTATTTTAAATGAAAATGTTTTTAATTTCATTAAATTTTAATGTATTCTAAGGAGATCATTTTGTAAAATGAAGAAAGCGATAATCAAGTTAGGTTATGAATGTAATAACAGTTGTATAATTTGTCACTCGGATGAATTGAGGAAGAAGTATAAGCCTTCTTCTTTAAAAGATATAAAAATCAAAATTTTAGTTGCAAAAAAGAAAGGATATAGCTTTGTTTTATTTTCTGGGGGCGAACCTACTATTCGAAAGGATTTATTACAAATTGCTAGTTTCGTTCAGAAACAAAAAATGTCTTTTGGATTAATAACTAATGGAAGAATGCTTTCATATGAATTTTTCTTAAAGACTTTAATTAAATATAATCTTAAATATGTTTATTTCTCTTTGCTTGGGAGTAAGCCGGAAATTCATAATAAAATTTCTGGTGCGAATTCTTTTAAAGAGACTGTTGAAGGGATAAAAAATGTTTTAAAAAAACCATCTATTGAGTATTTAATTAATGTAACTGTCATAAAAAGTAATTTGGATGATCTTTTGAATATAGTAGATCTTGCTTATTCAATTGGTGCTAAAAGAATAAAATTTTCTTTTGTTGATATTAAAGGTTCAATAAAGGAAAAAAATTCGTTTGAAGTTCCAAAAATTTCTTTAGCAGCTGAAAAAGTAAGAGAAGCAATGGATTATGCTATT
Source organism: Candidatus Woesearchaeota archaeon (assembly GCA_964485045.1). Lineage (GTDB taxonomy): Archaea > Nanobdellota > Nanobdellia > Pacearchaeales > GW2011-AR1 > CAZAGO01. Next base: position 6,303 of record CAZAGO010000008.1, read on the forward strand.
GAAAAAAAAATAGAACCTTTTTTTGATGGTTTTCCAAATTGTTTTATGGGGAGTTATTATAAAAGAATTAACAATCTTTTTACGAATAAAATTCTTCTTACGAGTGAAGCATATGAAGCCGATTTTTTTAAAACAGATAATTTTAACAAAACAAAACCAGAAATTTGTGATACTTGTGAATTTTTTAGGAGTTGTTCTGGATTGGAAAAAGAGTATATTGGGAGATTCGGAAGTAATGAATTAACCCCCTTTAAAAAGATTAGTAATTCAGCACCTTTCTTTTTGTATGACAAATTTTCTGAAATTGATAAAATTTCTTCAAATGACTGGAGAAAGATTTTTGTTAAAAATGATCTAGGATTTCTAGGATATTCTTACGAATCTTCAGATTTTAATAGGGAAGATATAAATAAAATAGTTGAAAATGAGCAGGTTTATGTTGTTCAAACGGGAAATTATGAATTCAAAAATAAAAAACATAAGAAAATTGGCTACAACCTTTTTGTATCTGATGAAAGAGATGTTTTTTCTTTTTTTGATAATGTTCTTACAAAAGAATTAAAAAAAATAAGAGGTTGCACACTTGATATTGGGTGCGGAGAGATTAGGTATAAACAACTATTTAAAGCAATGGTAAGAAACAAAAAAATTCAGTATGAGGGTATAGATCCTTTTAAGATTGAAGAATCGATTGAAGAACTTAAAATAAAAAAATCCACTTTTGAAGAGTACGTTTCTCAAAACGATTTTTATGATAATATTCTGCTTTTAGGAAGTTATAATCACTTATTAGATGTTCCTTTTTCAATTAGTAAAATAAAAAAATATCTCAAGAATGGAGGGCTTTGCATAATAAGTGATAGCGAACCTTGTATAGTTCTTAAAGAAAAAAGCAATAATTCTAATAAAAAAGAGGAATTTGAGCACTATCGTAACGAATCTTTGGAGAAAGTTAAGGCTCTTCTAGAAAAATTTAAATTTAGGATAATTAAGGAGATTCCAGTCACAAAAGATACTGCAAATATGTGGGTTATTATTGCATCAAATATAAAAGTTTAATTTTTTTTAAAACTTATCTTGAATAGGAATAAATTCTTTTTCACCATATTTTTTTAAATAATCATTCCATATTCCTTCACAAATATGATTATACTTGCATAATTCACAACCTCTTATTTTTGATTTATCTTTTATTTTTCCAGGTAAAACTTCTATATCTTTTAAGACGTGCGTGACTATTAATCTATTTTCCGTATAAAAATTTTCTTCCATTTTTTCTTTGTATTTTCCCATAATACAAAAAGGGATATTTACTGTTTTTATTTCTTGATTCATTTCCTTTCCTTTATCTATTGTCTTAACTATATAAGGCATAATTTCTTTGTATGTAGGAATTATTTGATAAAATTTTTTTGTCGTGTAAAATTTTTTATAAGGATAATTTCTTGGTAAACCTCTTGGATCTGGAAAGGATAGTTTAATCTTTTTTGGGGAGTAATCTTTAAGAAGGGAAATTATTTCTGGCAAATTTTTATAATTTAGTTTATTTATTACTGTATTGGTTATAAATCTCTTTCCAAATTTTTTTAAGTTTGCCATTCCTTTAATTGTTTGATCGAAACTATTAGGAGACCTTGTTAGAAGATCATGCATTTCTTTATTAGACGCATGAATAGAAATAATATAATTATCTATACCTTTTTCTAATAACTTTTTACAAAATTTAAGATTGCTAAGCATTCTCCCATTAGTAATAATAGAAACAATATATCCTTTCTTTTTTGCGAATTTTACAATATTTAACAAATCTTTTGAGATTGTAGGTTCTCCTCCTAATAAGATTACATGATTAAATAAATTCTTTTTTTCATCAAGTACATGATATATACTCTTTTTATCAATTACTTTTTTTTGTAATTTATATAGAGAACAAAATATACACCTATTATTGCAATTCCAAGTTATTGCTAATTCTAGACTTCCCATATTTGCTTATTTTTTTCTTTGATCTTTTTAATATTCTCTTTAAATTCCTCTTTAGTACAAGCATAAAATAATGTATGGTGAAAAGAATCTGTACCCCCTACAGAAGGTAAATAAAATTGATCCAAAGGATTCATATTTTTATTACTAATTTTTATTTTTCCGGATTCGAGTTTTTTACTTAAATAACTTAAAATTTTTCTGCTTTCAATTCGATTAATTCCTTTTATTACTTTATAGTCCAAGCAGGGAGAATTATTCTCGCATTGTTTGGTACTTTGGATGAAGAATTTTTTAGGGTTCCTCATCATTATACTATTTTTAAATAAATTGAAAGGAGTTATTATTGTTCCGTCTATATTATCCCTATTATCATATAAAAATTTAAGAGTTTCTTTGAAATCTTTTTTTGTTTCTCCTGGAAATCCAATCATAACATAACACATATTATTGATTTTGTTTTTTCTAAATGTTTTTAATATTTTTTTTACATTTTCAAGAGTTATCCCCTTATTCATTCTATTTAGTGTTTGTTGAGATCCCGATTCAAGACCCCACATAACATATCTTAATCCTCCTGAATAGAGGTCTTTTGCAACATTTTTGTTAAGGAAATCTTTTTCAAGTCTGGCTAAAGTTGAGAAATACATTCCATCTATTTTATTCTTTTTCAAAGTTAACATATATTGTCTTAATTGGTTTACGGAAGAACACGTACTTTGTACTTCAATAAAATGAGTTTTGTATCTATTTTTAAATTCAGTAATTATTTCTAAAAATTTTTTGTTGTTCATAACATCATAATTTATATCGTGTATGTCTGGACAAAATACGCATTTTCTCCAATAACAAACAGAAGCAAAATCTATAGGTAATATTCTCTCTGGAAAAAAATATGAATCTAAATCAAAATCCGAAAAATCTGGTGTTGGTAAAGAATTATAGTTTGTTTTCAATCCAAGATTTGTTTTGATTAGTTTATTATCTTTTCTGTAGAGAAGATTAGGTACTTCATTAAGGTTTTTTCCTTCTTTTAATAAATTTACTAATTTTGGAATTGTTTCTTTACCGTCGTCAAAAAGGTAATAGTCTAATTTAAAGTTATCAAAAATATGTCTCTCCATGTTGCTTAAAGTGGGTAATGCAGGTCCGGCAGCTATTATCGGAATATTCAATTCTTCCTTAACTTTTTTTATTATTTGTTTAATATAATCAGATGCGTATTCAATATGTTCGTAATCATAATTGCTTTTAAATGAAAAAGCGATAATATCTGGTTTTTGATTTTTTATTTCTTTAAATGTGTTTTGAATTAGGCTTATTTCTTTATTTTTTTTAATCGAATAATTATAGAAGTACAATTCAAATATGCCATTTTTTATTTTTAATAATTCAATTATTTTTTGTTTATTTAAGTAATCTTCTTCATTTTTAGCTATAGCTATTTTATAAAATTCTTTTAAACTTTCTTTTATATCTTCTCCCTCTTTTTTAAAAAGATTATATACATTTTGTATAGAGTTTAAACCTAATTTTTGTATATTTGCCCAATCTTCTTTTTTAAGGTTCGATAGTAGATTAATTAATTCATCTACTTCGTGAATAAATGCATCCTTAAAATATCTTGTTTGGCCTTTTACTAATTTAGTTTTTATTCCATTAAATCTACAATTTGCAATGATAGATGCTGCCGCAATATTTGGGATATATTCTAGTCTACATATATCATTCTTCATCTTATTCATCATTTGAAATTCCACTAAACTTAACATTTTTTCTCTATAATTGGTTTAAATTCATCAAATCCAAAAACTTTAGCGTATTCTTTCCATATTCCTTCACAGTTTTTAAATAATTTGCACTGTTTACAAAATTCAGATTTTATTTTTTCTCTTCCGTAATTTTTACCATATATAATTTCGTCAAAAGCATGCGTGATTATAAATCTTTCTTTGGTAATTTCATTTTCATGCATTTGTTTTGAATAACTTTCAAGAATACAAGCCGGAATGTCTAGCGTTTTAACATTTTGATTTAATTTTTTTCCTAATTCTAATGTTTCAATAATTTTTTCTTTTATTTCAGAATATCTTGGAATTATCTCATTAAAATTTTCTTTGGCTTTTCCTTTTGGAAAAGGAAAACTTAATAGGATAATTGAAGGATTATATTCAGATAGCATTTTAATCAATGTAGGTAATTCTTTGTAATTTTTTTTTGTAATGACTGTATTTGTCATAAATTTTTTCCCTATTTTGTTCATATTTTTTATTCCTTTAATGGTTTGGTTAAAACTTCCTGAAGTTTTTGTGAGCGTATCATGAGTTTTTTCTTCTGAGCTGTGTATTGAAATCCCTATTTCAATCTGGGGATATTTTATTATTTTTTTTAGAAAAGAAATATTGCTTAGCATCCTTCCATTAGTCATTAAAAAGATTCTTTTAAATCCTAATTTGATTGCAAACTTTATTATTTCAAATAATCCCTTAATTATAGTTGGTTCTCCTCCAACTAGAAAAAGCGTATCTATTTTTTTTGGGTCTTCTTTTTTTAGAATCTTTTTTATTAGATCGAGATCTATTTTTGGAAGTTTTTTTCCTTCCATTATCTTTTTCATTTCAGGATTTGAACAAAACATACAATTATTATTACATTCCCAGCCAATTATTATTTCTAAGTCTTTCATTTTATCTTTCTTTATCTTGTTAAATAGTGAATTCTTTTTTGCAAGCAAGTATTTCTTCTCTATTATATCCTTTTCCTTGAATGGATAAAGGGACAATTTTTTTTGAGTAAAATTGAGCAAATTTTATTGGATCTATCCTTCTTTGAATATTTTCCTTATGGATTAATTCATTTATTTCATAGAAATTTTTGCAAAAATCTTTTAAAAAACAATAATTACATCTTTTTGGATAACAAAATAAGGGTTTATTTTTGAGTGAGGAATTTTCAAATTCAAATATTCTCGCTTCTACTTCATTAATAAATTTGGAAGGGTCTTGGGATAATTCGGGATATTTTAAGTAGGTTTTTACATCAAATCTATTGCTCCATATAGTAATATTCTTTTCTTTTGTTTTCTTTATAAATTTTTTAATGTATTTTTCATATTCATTTAAATTATAAAATAATTCTTTTCTATTTGCCCAAGCTTCTCCAAAAGGGACAAGTTGTAAAAGCCCTATTGTTGTTACTCCAATCTCTGAAAAAATATTTGCCATCTTGCTAAGATGCTTAATATTCTTTTTATTTACAACGATATTTATTTTTATTTGAATTTTTAGCTTTGTTGCTAAGCTAATTGCTTTTATTGCTTGATTATAACTTCCTTTTACTCTTGTTAACGAATCGTGTGTTTTAGCATCGGGTCCATGGATAGAGAAAGTTATCGCATCAATTCCTTTTTTTTTAATCTTTTTTATGAAAAGGGGATAGGAAAGCATTCTCCCGTTAGTTATTACTTCAACATATTTATATCCTTTTTCTTTTGCAATTTCAATTATTTGTATAAATTTTGGATGAATTGTTGCTTCCCCCCCGCTAATTATTACTCCTTTACATCCTTCAAGAAGTCCTTCTTCTAATTTTTCTTCAATTTCTTTTAAAGATAGATTTTTTATTTTAAGATTTTCTTTAGAAAAACAAAAAAGACAATTATTATTGCATAGATTTGTTATTAAAATGTGTTTTCTTTTTTGGTAATTCTTTCCAGATCGGTCTATTTGAGAAATTGAAATTAAATCATTATTCCATGCTTTTTGATTATCTTCTTCAGGTTTCATTCTATTTTTCTTATTATCTTTTCTGGTTTTTTAAAAATGGGAAAAAGTTCAGAATCCCCAAAAAGAGTGTAATATTCAATACATAAACCCGCGCATATACTATTCAATAAACACTTTTCACAATTTTTCCCTTTATATCTTCTTTCCTCTCTGGGATCTTTTAATTCTAAGAAAAGATCTTCTTTCTCTTTTTCTATAAATATACACTTGTAACTTTCTTTTTTTGCAATCTTTCTCGTTTCTGTTGAAAAATGTTCAAAACCTCCCATATAACAAAGAGGAACTCTTTCTATTCTATACGTTTTTCTTTTATTTTCTAAGAATTTTGCTGCTTTAAAAAGTTCTATTTCCATATCTACAAATCTTGCGATTACCCACTTATTTTTCCATGCTCTACTTTTAAGTTGTTTGTCCGCTTCTCCTAAGTCTATATTATTAAAGACATAATGTTTAATTTCTGGGAAATTTTTTGTAAAATATTCCACAAATTTTAAGAGATATTTTGCATTAAGCGAATTAATTACAGAATTTATATCTACTTGCATTTTTAACTGAATACAATTTTTTATTCCTTCAATACTCTTTTTAAAATGCCCTTTTTTTGAAGTGAGCAAATCCGAATCTTTTTCTATATGTGAATGAATAGATATATGGAGATGGTTTAATCCTGCTTTTTTTAGTTTTTTAGCATACTCCAAATCAGAGAGGTTTACTCCATTTGTTATTATTTTTGGTTCCATTCCATATTCTATTGCAAGCTTTATTGCTTCTGGTAAAAATTGGCACTCTGTTGGTTCTCCTCCTGAAAAAGTTAATTCATTTATCCCTTTTTCCTTATAGAAACGAATTCTCTTTTCTATTTCCTTAATTTCAATCTCTTTATCAAAACAAGGATTAGAACAAAAAACACATTTGTTATTACACTTTCTTGTAAGTTGCATATATGCTGTATTTCTTTTTGTCATTTTTTTATAATTCAGTTTATTTATAGAGTCTTATTTATTTTTGGTATTGGTTTTAGTTCTTTAACTCCGTATTTCATAATATATTTTTGAAAAATTCCATCACAATTGTTGTAAAATTTACACTTTTTGCAAGATAATCCTTTGATTTTCTTATTTTCTATAAAAAAAAGAGCGCATTTTTCTAAATCCATTTCTCCTTCTTTTGTAAAACCTTCTTTCATTTTGAAATCGTCTTTTACAATGTTTTTTCTATACTTTGGTTTAAGAAAACACGGAGGAATATTTTTTATTTTTACATTTTTAGATCCTATCAAAGATTCAATTTTTGGAAGAATTTCTTTTATTCTTGGAACTATTTCATTATATTTTTGATAATTATATTCTGGAGGAACTAGAGCTAAGATAATTTCTCCCTTATCTTTTATTTTCAAAAATTCATATCTTAGTTTATCATAAGTTTCTTTTGTTATAATAATTTCATTTATTTCTCTTTTTTTAGCAATTTTTTTTTGTTTTATTAAATCATTACAAAGAAAAATAAATTTACACATATCTTTCATGCTACAAAAATTACATCTTTCTCCGTAGCATTCAATCTTCTTATTTATTTTTAATTTGGCAATAAATTCTTCTTTTCTTCCTCTTATTTCATCAAGGAGTTTATGGGGATCTTGAATATATTCTTCATATCCTTCCAAATATTCTGGAGGAAACCTATTTGTCCAGATAGTTGCTCCCCTCTTCTTTCCAATTTCTATCCCTTCTTTAACATAATGAATATTTTCATTTAAATCATAAATCATATCTTTTTTATTTTCCCATGCATTTCCGAAAGGTATTATGTGAAGCAAGTCAAATTCTCTTACCCCCATATCTAATAAAAGAATAATTATTTTTGGAAAGTAGATTATATTTTTTTTATTTAATACGATATCACAATTTACAATTATTTTCTTTTTTAATGCTTTTTTTATTCCGTTTATTGTTTGTTCAAAACTTCCTTTTACTGAAGTAAGAGAATCATGTAATTCTGCGTTATGTCCATGTATTGAAAAGGTTATTTCATCTAATCCAGCTTTTATGGCCTTATTTAAAAATCCTGAATAAGAAAACATTCTTCCATTAGATATTACTTGGATTTTTTTGTATCCTATCTTCTTTCCAATTTTTATTATTTCTATAAAATCTGGATGGATTGTAGCTTCTCCACCACTAATTACTAATCTAACACATCCTTCTTCTATTCCAGAATTTAATTCTTTTTTTATCTCTTCAATCGATTTTTGAAATTTATTTTTTATTTCTCCATCTAAACAGAAAATACATTTATTATTACATTTATTTGTTATTCCAATCCATTTACGTTTTTCAAAGATTGCTTTTTGTTTTTGAGAATCTTCTTCTATTTTTATTCCATTCTTTTTGAAAGAATTAAGTAGATTTTTTAGATATCTTTTAGTAGCTTTACAATCCTTTGAACAAGGAGTATACGCAATAAATTCTGGTTTTTCTACTATTCTTTCTATGTTATAATTTTTAACACAACAGTCAGGATAACCAAGTAATTTTCCAAATTTCTTTTCTTTTCTAGTGATATCATAAAATTTTCCAAGTTTAGCAATTTTTTTATTCAATGAAATATATGCCCTTATTGAATTAGGCATCCTATCTGCAATATTATATGGGGAAAATTTCTCGCGTTTTTTTAAAAATTCTTCATAAGAAATAAATTCTATGAAAAGGCCTTCTTTCTCACTTAATTTTTTGAATTCATCAAATTTTTCTATGGGAACTTCAATTAGAGATAGGGGTTTTAATCCATTTATTACTGGATATATCTCCAGATAGTATGTTGGAAAATCCTTTAGTTCCATTTTTTATTTTGTTCTTTTGTGCTCGTTTTTGCTAATTTTTCATAATTCCAAAAAATATAATCACTTTTTTTAAATTCTCCATTGGCCCTGTATGAAAATCCTAAGTCAATCCAATTATCGATGTTTCTTGAGTTAATAGATATTGTTTTTAAAAAACAGTTTATAGACTTTGTAAATTCTTTTTCTAAGTAGTATATATGGCCAATTAATGCCCAGAGCAATTCATTTTTTTTATCTTCTTTTAGTTCAGTTAAGATTATTCTTTTTACTAAATCTAACTTTTTTTTATCAGGTTGAAGGTGTCCCAAGCTATCTGAAATTGAATCATCTTTTTCTTTTTGATTGTCTACGGGATTTTCCTCTCTTTTTATTTTAAAACCTAATATTTTTTCTATTTTTATTCTTCTCTTTTCATCCATTTTATTTTTCAAACTTAATTAAAAAGCCATTTTCAGGTTTATTTTTTAAAATAGATTTAATTATTTTTTTATTATAGAAAAAGTCTATCTTTTCATCGTATACTTTTAGGTTATTCGCTTTATTTAATATTTCAGAATATTTATCATCTTCTTCTCTTCCAATAAAAAAAAAGGAATTGTATTCTAAATTTTTTTCTTTTATTTTTCCTTCAAAAACATAAATATCTTTTTCATCGAAGATTAGTGCTGGAAGTTGCAAATAATATTCTATTCTTTTTGCAAATTCTTTTTCTTCTGTCTCTATTTTTTCTAATGTTTTTTTTGCTTGTTCTATAGTTTCTTTACAATTAAATGAGCAAGGAATATGGTGGATTAAAGAATATGTAAAATCCATAAATAAACAGTTACATAAATAATTAGGTTTGCCTTCTGTATTTTTGTAAGTCTCATATAGATTATTATAAACTAAATGATTATTAAATTTTTTATAAAAGTCTATACAACATTCCGGGTATCCCAAGGCCTTTCCAAATCTTAAATGATCTATAAATGGTTTATGAAGCGATCTCCCATTAACTATTAAGGGATACCAACCGCATTTTTTTGCGTTAATTAATTTCTCTTCAGACTTTGATATAAACACGTGTACATTTGCATTATTTTTTTGAAGTTTCTTTGAAAATGGGATTCCATAAAATTTAGTTGTGTTTAATCTTTTGCTGTCAATCGAATCTTTTATTAATATTTCTTCAACTTTAAGAAAAACCCAGTCGGCAATTATTTTTAAGCCATATTTTCTACACATTTTTTTAAAAGAAGAATATTTTTTTAAGGGGATCCAATCATCCATTAAAGGTTTTATTCTATTTGCTACAGCAATAAATATAGGTAATTGACGAGATCCATTTAAAGAAACATATTCATTGTATTTTTTTTCTGGTTGATAATCTAATTTCATTTTATTCAAAAAAAATTAATTTTCCATCAAAATATTGGCCATTAATTTTTATTTTATTTTGGTTTATCAGAAGAACACTTTCTGTTTTAATTCCATCTGCAGCAAATTCTTCTTTAGAATAATTTTTTTGGAATTCTATTTTTTTTAATTTAAAATTAATCAAAAAATCTTCTGATATAAACATTGGGCGGGTTAAATAAAATATTATTTTTTCTTTTAGTTTTTTGTCAATGTTTTCTATTGTTTCAAGATTTTCTTTTGCCATTTTTATCGATTCTTGACAATCGTAGCTACACGGAAAGTGGGGGATTAAAGTTCTTCCATAAGAATTACAATTTGTATAAAAAGGAAAATAAGCTCTTTCTTCTTTCTTATCTATTAAATCGTTTATTATTTTTAAATCAGAAATTTTTCCTTCTTTTATTCTTAGATCATATTTTTCAATACAACATTTTGGATAACCAAGTAATTTTCCATTTTCAATAGGATTCCCGTTTATTTCAGAATTTTTTAATTCTTTTATTTTATTTAATTCCCTTGAAACATAAAAATAAAGATTATTCTCTTTGTTTACTTCTAAATCTTCTTGACTACATTTGTACTTATTCTTTCCACCCTCAAAAGTAAAAGCATCCTTTGTTTTCGATCTTGGAAGAATTTCCCAATAAAGATTTCTTCTTTTTAGATAAGGGATTATTCTTTTTGCTTTTTCTTTCGAAACAACCATTCTGCATATTTTTCTTTTACCACTTAAAACAGTAATTAATGCTAGAAAATTATAATAATCCTTTTCAAAAAAAGATGAGAGTAATTTTTCTTCAGTAATATCGGGTTTTTCAATTATAGGAATAAATTCGCTATTTCCTCTTTTTTCAGGATATTCTCTCCAAGGCCCTTCACATATCAAATTATATTTACATTGGTTACATTGAGGAAATTTTAATTTACCTTGTTCTTTTCTCTGTTTTGTGAAGCTAATTGTATTTTGGTATTCTTTTCCTTTTATTTCTGTTTCTGGCATAACATTTTCAGCAATATATTTTTCATACCCTTTCATAAGACAGTAAGGCATTGCTTCTGCCATAACTTTTATTTTAGCATTAATTCCTCTTTGAAGCCCTTTACAAATATAAGGGGTAGCAAGCGAAATTGAAGGAACAATATTTTCGAAATTTTTTAAAGCATTTCCCATTGGATGGACAAATGCAAATTGAAATTGATCTACTTTAAGTTTAACTAAGAGTTTAGCAATTTCTGGGATTGTTGCATAATTAGGTTTTACTACAACGGTGTTTGTAATGACATATGCTCCTAATGATTTCAAATTTTTTATTCCTTTTACAGTTTGGTTGAAGCTTCCCTTAGATTGAGTAAGAAAATCATGTTGCTCGGCACAATATCCATGAATTGCAGGGGAGAATTCTGTTGCTCCCGCTTCAATCGTTTTTTTACAAAATTCCAAAGAAGAAAACATTCTTCCATTTGTTTGTATTTGTATTGACTTATAGCCTATTTCTTTAGCAAGGGTTACTATTTCAAAAAAATCTTTTCTTATTGTTACTTCTCCTCCCGTTAAAACTACTCCTTCACATCTTTTTCTAGATTCAATCAAATCTTTTTTTATTTCTTCAAAAGAACGATTTCCTTTGCATTTATTATCTGCTTGTACGCAAAATTTGCAATTATTGTTACAGATAAAACCCGTTTTTATATCCACTCGTTTATATTCTTTATTCATTTTTAAAAAGGACTAATCTTTAAAATAACCAAAGATATTTAAATATTTAATTCTCTTCCTTGATATGAAAAGAAGTGCACTCTCTCTTGTTATATTATTATCTGTTTTCTTTCAATTTGTTTTTATTAGTGCAGGATATGTGAATATTTGGGGATGTAATGGTGATAGTCCTTGTATAACAGTTACTTCCGTGAGTTCTTGTTATTGTGATAGTGTAAGTGGAACTGTATCTTGTTCTTTAACAGGGTTTATTCCTAGCTCATACTGTAGTTTAGAGGGAAATTATTATGTAATGGCTAGTTCTGATTGTATTTCTTCTATTCCCTCCACCCCTTCTTCGGTTTTTGCTTTTAATATCAACTGGGATGCTAATGCTGATGATTGTGCGTGTAAAGTTGGAACAGGAAAATGGCTTCTTCCAGGAATTAGAACTGGAAGTTGTTGTAGTGATGATGCTACGGAGCATTATTTTTCTGCTTCTTCTCCTCAAAACAAAAATGCTACATATGATTTTTGTTGTGATGATAGTACTGATTATGTTGTTGGTTCAACTTGTTGTAATTCTGCAAATTATGCTGGGTCCGAAACTGAAAAAAGTTGTGATGGAACGTTTGCTTGTTGTGGTTCCGTTACGGATAGTTCTAAAAGAGGAATTTGTGTTTCTACCTGTGCAGAATTACTTGAGGTATCTTGGAAAGATAACACTCCGGAAGCAATTGTAGAAGCAGGAGTTAATGCAACAGTTAATCTTTTTGTTCAGACAGAGTATTTTGAAGAAAAAACAATTGATTTTAAAATTTATAATCAGGATGATGAGCTTGTAGATTCAATTTTAAATGTAGTTCCAACATCAGATACAACTTCTGTTTCTTGGAAGGTTCCAAATTTAGGAGAATATTATTTTAATGTTGGTGCAAGTGATGGATCCACAAATACTCTAACTTCTGATTTTCTTTCTGTGAACGATGCTGCATATAATCTTCCTCCTATTGCAAAGATTTATAGTCCTACTCATGGGGATTCATTTTTAATTAATGAGCAAATACTTTTTAGTGCTGTGGGAAGTTATGATAAGGACGATTCAATAACTAAAACTCTTTGGAGTATTGGAGATGGAAAAACTTCAGATCAATTTATATTTCAGGAGAGTTATTCTACTCGAGGACAAAAAGATATTCTTTTAACAGTTACAGGTGGAGAGGTTTTTGAGGGAAGAGATAGAGAGGCTAAAGATTCAATGAGTATCATTCTTTGTGACGGTCCAGGTTTATACATTTTTGCAAATATTTCAAGTCTTTCAAATGGAGAAGTTTTTAATGAAAATAGTTTAGTTTTTAATTCAAGTGGAAGTTATGTAAAAAATTGTTCCGATGAAACTTGCGCTTCTTGTGTTGATTTAATTCCTGATAGTTATGAGTGGGAACTTTTTAGATTATATAGTGTAGGCTATATTTCTCAAATGAAAGGATATACTCAGGACTGGGAAGTTAATAATATATATGGAGTTGCGAATTATAAAATAAAGCTTACTTTAGCAAAAGATGGTCTTTCTGAAAGTACTGAAAAAGAATTTTCAGTTATATATTTAAATGACCTTTATGGTTTAGAATGTGTTGAGCCTTCTAGATCAACATGGAGAAATATTAGCACAGATGTTATTTTTGATTCTTTAAACGATTGTAAAAAAGAGGGTTTTGGGACTTGCTGTCCAACTAATTTTGAATGTATTGGTGGCGTTTGTGTGGATTGTTTAGAAGGTTTGTGTAATGTTCAAGATGATTTTCTTTGTTTGGGTTATCCAGATGAAGAGAGTTGTGAAGATTTTAATTTAAATGTTGCTAAGCAAAGTGTAAAAGACAAAAGGGAAGATTCTAAAACTTGTTCAGATACTCTTGGATTTATAGATGGATGTATTTATTCTCTTGAAAATTGTCGTTGTGAATGGAATGAAAGTATTTCTCAGTGCGTGGCCAAAGTTGATGTGGTTCCTTCTTTGTGTAATTCTACTCCTTCTGGAGGAGAGTATTCTAAAGTGGGAATTTGTGTATATTCTGAAGATACGATGGGGGATTCTTGTTCTAATGATGGTTTTTTAACTTACTCTTGGAGTGCTAATTGGATTTGGGCAGATGAAAACCCTTCACAAGAGGATCCCTTGGGGGAAAGTTTATTGTGTGTTGATGGTTCTAGAACAATACCTTGTCCTACTCAAATTTCGCTTTCTTTTTTCACCCTTTTAGAATTTGGAATAGCCATATTAGTTATATTTTTAATCTATTATCTAATTTTTTTATTTAAGAATAAGAAAAATTCTAAAAAGAAAAAAAGTGTTAATAGAAAAGATAAACTTAAAAAAAAGAAATAATTTTTGGGTTTTTAATTCTTCAAAAAAATCTTAGAAATACTTATAAACGAATATTGTTTTTGTAAGGCAATGGTTGAAGAAAATTATGAGATAATTCTTGGAAAAATAGCCGGTTCTTCTGGTTTAGAAAAGAGCGAGATAGAGCGAAGAGTTGAGGCCAAAAGAGCGAGACTTTCTGGACTTATAAGTAAAGAGGGGGCCGCTCAGATTATTGCAGCAGAATTAGGAATTTCTTTTGATAAAGGAAAACTTAAAATAAATGAACTTCTCCCTGGAATGAGAAAAGTTAATACTTTTGGAAAAGTAATAGGTCTCTCTCCAGTAAGAAGTTTTACTACAAAGAAAGGAGACTCTGGGAAGGTCCTAAATCTTACTCTTGCTGATGAGACCTCAAATGTAAAAGTAGTTTTGTGGGATACAAATCATATTCAACTTATAGAAAAGGGTGAAGTTAAAGAAGGGAGTATTGTAGAAATAATTAATGGTGGAATGAGAGATGGGGAGGTTCATCTTGGCAGTTTTTCGGAATTTAAATTAAGTGAAGAAAGTGTTGGAGATGTGATTACAGAAAAGATTACAAAAGAAAAAAAACTTTCTGATTTAAGGATTTCTGATAGAGCTAGTGCAAGAGCGTTTATTGTTCAAGCGTTTGATCCCAAATTTTTCTTTGTGTGTCCTATTTGCAAGAAAAAAACAGTGCAGGAAAATGGGGTTTTTTCTTGCGTGGAACATGGTGTTATTTCTCCAGAAAAAAGAATTATTTTAAATATTATTTTAGATGATGGTACAGAAACAATACGTTCGGTTTTATTTCATGAAACAGTTCATAAACTTGGAATTGATAAATTAGATGATTCTTTATTTATAGAACAACAGAAACAAAACCTTTTTGGAAAAGAGATGCTTTTTATGGGGGATGTGAGGATGAATAAATTTTTTAATACTCCAGAATTTGTTATAGATGATGTTAAAGAGATAGATTTGGATTCTTTTATACAAAAACTTGAAAGACAAAATTAAAAATGCTTATTAAGACGCATTTAGCTATAACTTTTTTGTTTGTGCTTTTGTTCTTACCTAAAGTAGTTCATTTAACTTCTTTTGTATTCTTTTCTTTATTTGCTACAATGCTTCCAGATATAGATTCTAGTTTTTCAAAAATAGGAAAGAGGAAAATCTTTAGGATAATACAACTCTTTGTGAGGCATAGAGGAATTTTACATAGTTTTTTATTTCTTTTTTTTATTACTTGGGTACTTATTTTTTTCTTTCCATTTCTAGCTTTTCCTTTTTTTCTAGGTTATGGGCTTCATTTGATTGCCGATTCTTTTACTATTAAAGGGATAAGAATTTTTTATCCTTTTAAAAAAACATATTCTGGTCCAATAAAAACTGGAACAAGAAAAGAGACCATTATTTTTTTACTTTTTTTATCAGCAGATCTCTTTATTTTAGCGTCGATTATTTTTAAATAATGGTTGTTTTAAAGCCCCTAAAAGCTTATAAATAAATTCTTTCTTGATTTTTTATGGTTAATAAAAAGGAAGTAGATAGTATAAAAAAAGCTATTTCTGGAGAAGATATTTCTAAGGAAGAGAAAGAGCCAAAATTAACCGATTTGCCTGGAATAGGGCCGGCAGTTGCCTCTAAGCTTGAGGCTGCTGGGATTTATGATTTAATGTCTTTAGCTGTTATGGGGCCAACTGAACTTGGAGAAATGGCTGGCGTTGGAGCAGCAGTTGCAAGAAAAGCAATACAGGCTGCAAGACAGATGCTTGATTTAGGTTTTCAAGATGGTTTGGAGTTTGCAAAAAAAAGATCAACTGTTAATTTTATAACTACGGGAAGTAAAAATCTTGATAATCTCTTGGGTGGAAAAGGAGTGGAAAGCAGAGCCATAACCGAGGCATTCGGTTCTTATGGTTCTGGAAAAACTCAACTTGGATTAAATCTTGCAATAAATGTCCAACTTCCAATAGAATCTGGAGGAGCTGGGGGAAAATGTGTGTTTATAGATACTGAAGGAACATTTAGACCTTCAAGAATTAAACAGATTGCAGAAGGAATGGGGGCTAATTTTGAAAATATTTTGAAAAATATTCTTGTTGCAAGAGCATTTAATTCAGATCATCAAATGCTTTTACTTGAAAAAATTGGAGAAATGATAAAAAAAGGAGAACCAATAAAATTAATTATAATTGATTCTCTTACTGCTCATTTTAGAGCAGAGTATTCTGGAAGAGGACAGCTTGCAGATAGACAGCAAAAATTGAACAGATATTTACACGATTTAATGAAGATAGCGGAAACGCATAATCTTGCAGTTTATGTTACAAATCAGGTAATGGCTAATCCTGCTCAATTGTTTGGGGATCCAACAACAGCAATTGGAGGGCATATTGTAGGACATGCTTCTACTTATAGAATTTATTTAAGAAGAGGAAAGCAAGGTTCAAGGGTAGCAAAATTAATTGATAGTCCAAATCTTCCAGACAATGAGACTGTTTTCTTTGTTACTGAAAAAGGAATAGTTGACGAATAATTTTTAGTATTTTTCTAAATCTTTTAGTATCTCTAGTATTTCTGGAACCATTTCTTCTGGAGGGCCTTTTATTTTTATATCTTTTAATGACTTTTTTTCTCTGTAAAAATTAATTAAGGGTTCTGTTTGTTCTTTATAAATTATTAATCTTTGTCTTACTGTTTCTTCATT
This sequence comes from Candidatus Woesearchaeota archaeon, assembly GCA_964485045.1. GTDB lineage: Archaea > Nanobdellota > Nanobdellia > Pacearchaeales > GW2011-AR1 > CAZAGO01. Next base: position 23,103 of record CAZAGO010000008.1, read on the forward strand.
ATCATCTTCTCTTTGAATTAATTCTTCTTGGCATTTATCACATTTTCCTTCTTTTAAGGGGTTCATTGGAGGCATTCTTATTCCTTCTTTATTTATATCAGCAATATTGTATATTTCTCCGCACCCTTTACAAATTCTTCTTGCACATATTTTTTCTATTAGGATGTCTTCTGGAATTGAGAGGTTTAGAACAACATCAATTTCAGTTATTTCTTGAAGCATTTTTGCTTGAGGAAGTGTTCTTGGAAAGCCGTCTAAAATAAATCCTTTTTTACAATCTTCATAAGAAATTCTTTCTTTTAGAGTTTCCATAACAATTTCATCGGAAACTAATAATCCTTTAACCATGTATTCTTTGGCCTTTTTTCCTATCTCTGTTTCTTTTTTTATATGCTCTCTTAATAAGTCTCCAGTAGATATATGGGGAACATTCTTTTGAGGAGCTATCCTTTTTGAGTAAGTTCCTTTGCCTGATCCTGGAGGTCCTAAAAATATTTTTCTCATTCTACTAATTCTTCTTCAGAAAACCAAATTTTTATTTCTTTCTCACCATTATTTGGAGAGTCTGAAATATGAACAGCATTTTCAAATTGATTTGTTTTTGAATTAACCTTTCCATATTTTCCTCTAAGTGAATTAGGGTCTGCTTCATCAGGATTTGTTTTTCCTGCGTAAGCTCTCAATTTTTTTATAATATCCTCTCCCTTGTAAGCTATTGCGATTATAGAGTTAACATTATGATACTCCCCCATTAAATACCTAATTAAATCAGGGTAGAAGGGTTTTTCTTTGTGTTCTAAATAATGTTCTTCTACTAAATGCCTCTTCACATTTACTAATTTTAAACCAATCATTTTTAATCCTAAACGAGAGATGTCTTCTATTATGTGCCAACTGAGTCCCTTTACTATTGCATCAGGTTTGATTAAAACTAGACATTTTTCTTCCATAGTTTATTCTTTACAATATAGTTTAAAAAGTTTTATCTATTCTTTTTAAAATGGAAGAACAAAATTATATTAAATTAGCAAAAGAAACAGAAATTTGTAAAAACTGTAAAAATATTGTGATTGGAAAAGGTAATGAAAAAGCAAATATTCTTTTTGTAGGAGAGGCTCCAGGAAGAAATGAAGATGAACAAGGGATCCCTTTTGTAGGGAAGGCGGGAAAGAATTTAGATGAACTTTTGAGTAAGGTTGGTTTAAGTTTGAATGATATTTATATTACAAATATCTTAAAATGCCATCCTCCAGAAAATAGGGATCCTTCTCCAGAAGAAATAAAGGCTCATACTCCTTGGCTTTTGGAACAAATAAAAAGTATTCAACCAAAAGTGGTGTGTTCTTTGGGAAATTATGCTACAAAATTTTTTCTTTCAGAAGGAAAAATAGAGAAGATGGATTCAAATGCAGGAATAACTTCTATTCATGGGAAAGTTAAATTTATAGAAATTGACGGATTAAAATTAAAATTAATTCCTCTTTTTCATCCAGCCGCAATAATTTACAATCAGAGTATTCTTCCTTTATGGGAAAAGGATATGGAGATAGTAAAAAATGAAATAAAAAAGAGTCTTGAGCAAAAAGATTTATTTTTTTAAATTTTCCTTAACATCTTTTAAACGAATAAATTTATAGTGCGCATCTTTTGTTTTTTCTCCGCAAATTTTACAATACTCTTTTAATGTATATTTTGAGCATTTATTGCATTTTTTTAAGAGAGGCATGATGTTCTAAACTAATTCTACTAAGAATTCTTTAAGCTTTCTATGGAAAGAAGTCGTGAAATATTTGTCTATTTCTTTTGGGGAAATCCATTTGAGTTCAGCAAGATCTTTTCCAGCTTTTTCTTCTCCTTCAAAAACTTGAGTTAAGAAGTATATTCCAACTAAATTTGGCCTTTCTGGGTATGTTTTTGAAAAGATAGCCCCAAGGTTTTTTACAGTATATCCTGTTTTTTCCTTTAAACTTCTTTTAAGTGCTTGATCAACATCTTCTCCTATTTTTAACCTTCCTCCTGGAAAACACCATTCAAGATTTTTTATATAAGGATCATTTTCTCTTTTCCCTATGAGGATTCTTTTATTTACAGGATCAAAAACTATTCCCAAAACTACAACTTCAAAATTAGGAAGTTCGCTTTTTGTCATGAATTTAAGCATAAAACGTGTTATTTAAGCTTTTTGTTTCTGAAGGTTTCAAGAATTATTTCTATTTTATTGCGAATTGAACCCCTTCTTGTTTCGCTTTTTTTTCTATCTCTTGTAAAATTATTCTAAGAGAATTATCTGCTTTTTTCAGTTCAATATCTTCTATTTTGATAGAATATCTTCCTCCGGAAAGGTATTTTATTTCCGCTTTGCCTTTTTCAGCAAAAACTCTTTTTATTTTATTCAATCCTTCTTCTGCGTTGCTTGTAAGCAATATTTCTTTTTTTATTTCAGCTTTTTTTTGTTTTTGATTTTTTAAAATATCTAGTATTTTCTTTGCATGTTCTTTTTCAAATATTTTATCTAGTTCTTTTGGGCTTTCTTTTGATTGGTGTAAAAATTCGTGTAATGAGTTATTTTGAGAATATATTTCTTTTATCTTTTTTTCTGCAAGTTCTTCTCCAAGGATTGTTTTTAAAATACTTTTAGAACTTTTTTCCTGGTTTTCTTGTTCTATAACTTCTTTTTGTTCTTTTTGCGTAACTCTTCTTAAGGATAAGTCTATTCTGTCCCCCGAAACTCTTAGAACCTTACAAGCAATCCTTTTTTTTGGGACAACGTAATCTCTTAGGTTTCTTATTCTTCCAGGAGCGATTTCGCTCATTATTATTCCACCTTCTCCGTTTCCATCAATTTTCACAAAAACTACTGTTCCAACAATTCTATCTACTGTACAGAGTACAATATCTCCTGGTTCTAAGGTGTTATTATTCATAATCTATGTAGAAATTAAAGGGTTTTAAATGTTATTAGTTTCTTTTTTGTAATTTTGTGGTTGTATTTTGATAAATTCTATTTCCAGGTTCTTTTTCAAAATTTCTATAAATTCTTGTTCTTTTTCTTTTGGAATAAGACATCCTGCAGCAAATTCATGCCCTCCTACTTCTCCCCCAATTGTTGCTATAACTCTTGTTAAAATTTCTCTTACATTTCTTCCATTTTTTCCAACAGTTCTTGAGGAAACTTTTATTTTTGTTTCATCTCTAGCAAGAGTAGTAATTATTGTTCCTTCTTCATATATTGCAGAATTAGAAATAATACTTGCAACAGTTCCAATTATTGCATCTTGAACTTGATCTTTTGTATTTATAATTACAAACCCTTTTCCAGTAACCTTTTCAGTTTCAGACACATATTTGAGAGCTGAAAGAATATTTTGCCTATGTTTTACATGTAGAGTATCTGCTCTTTTTTTTATCTTATTTATTTCCATACAAAATAAAAGTGCAGTCCCAGATTCTCCATATCTAGAGCAAGCATTTATTTTAGCACTTATTTCTCTAGCATCTTCTAATTTATTAAAAAATTTTATTAAAAATATATCTCCAACTATTTCTTTTGTTTTAACTTTTGGGTTTCTAAGCATTATTGCTGTTATGAGTTTTTCCATTTCTTCTTCATTTAATTCTATTAAACTTTTACATTTCCCATTATCCGATTTAATATTCACTTCTCTTAAAAGTTCTAAAACTCCCTGAGGGTTTCCTGTTACTTCTGGAATATAAGGTTGAGAACTATATTCTAAAACTCTATTTAAGGGCCTTGTGGAAGGGTATATCAGAAGCCCTCTTTTTCTTTTTATTTCTCCTTCTTCTAAGATTCCATTATTAATTTTATCAATTTCTTTTTCTAAAGTATCCCCAATCATTCCAAGGATTGCTAATTTTGCAAATTTTTTGTTTTCATTTGAAATACTTTTACAAAAAAGATAAGTCAAACAAGAAGCGCTTATTTTTTGTTTATCATACATTTCAGAATTTAAAACATATACATTTTTTGGAATCTTTTGAACAACTTCATGATGGTCTATTATAAATACATCTTTGAATCCTTCTTTTTCCAAGTAATCCAATGCGTTTGAACCCAAATCTAAGAAGATTATTACTTTCTCTTTTGGTAGTGTTGAGAGATATTCTTCATTTAAATTTTTTAAGATTTTTACCGAAAATTTTATATCAAGAGATTTTAGTGTTTGAATCATAATTGCTGCAGAACTTATTCCATCAGTATCAAAGTGACTTACAACAATTACTTCTTTTTCTTTTGATTTTTCAATAAACTTTTCACGAATAAAATCTATTTCTTTTTCAAAAGAATTTTCCCTCTTTTCCATTTTTTCTAAAAAATATCCCTATTTAGAAATTTTCAAATATTTTTTGATTTTTCTTACTTGAGAAAATATTCTATCTTTTTCTCTCATAGATCTTTTATCTTGAGCATTTTTTGCGTAATGTTTTTTTATTCTTTCAAGTTTTTCTTCAGTATTTTTTAATTCTGGGCAAATGTATTTGTTTCCCAATATTTTAGATATTTTTTTGTTATATTCTTTTGGATGAATTCCTTGTTTTCTTAGCAATTCTCCTATCTTTTCTGCAGTCATTCCATTTTCTCCAAGTTCTAATACTTTTTTTTCATATTCTTCTTGAGAAATCTTTTTAGCAGGTTCTGAATTTTCTTTAATATCTTCTTTTTCTTCAGCAATTTTTTTTGAAGCCATTTTATTAAGTATAACAGTTGTTTTTTAAATCTTTGCTCTTATTTTTTATTTAATTGAAAGATATTTAAATGCATCTATTTTATTTAATCTATGGTTAGATCCATAGGGATAATTTCTCTTAAAGGGGGTGTAGGAAAGACTTCTAGTACTCTTTCTCTTGGAAAGGCTATTGCCGATTTAGGAAAAAAAGTGCTTTTAGTAGATGCTAATTTTTCTGCTCCAAATTTAGGCATCCATTTAAAGTTAATAGAACCCGAAATAACTTTGCATCATGTTCTTGGAAGAAAAAATAATATTTCTGAAGCAATTCAATCTATAGGAAATATTGATATTCTTCCTTCTTCTATCTTTTCAGAGATAAAGATAAATCCTATGAAATTAAGGGAAGTTTTAAGGCCCCTTAGAAAAAAGTATGATTTTATCTTAATTGATTCTTCACCTTCGTTAAATGAGGAATCTCTTTCTGCAATTTTTGCTTCTGATGAATTGTTTGTCGTTTCAACTCCTGATCATCCCACTTTAGGAATGACTATAAAAGCAATCGTTACTGCTAGAAAGCATGGAGCAAATGTTTCAGGAATAATTCTGAATAAAGTTTATGGAAAAAGTTTTGAGATTTCTTCTTTAGATGTAGAAAAAACTGCAGGGGTTCCAGTTATGGCTGCAATACCTTATGATACTGATTTTTTAAGAGCTGTTTCTAATTTTAGTTCTTTTTTTGAACATAGCCCAAATTCTTTAGGAGGAAAAGAGTATAGAAAACTTGCAGAAATACTGACCGGTGAAAAAAGAAATAATTTTATCTCTTTTGTAGACATTTTTAGGTCATTTCCAAGATTACAAGATGTCAATAGGGAAATATATTATGAGAGGGTTTTTGGATAAGCAAAACCCTTAAAAACAAATTTCTATTCCCATTTTTGATATAGTATATTTAGCCCCATAGTACAGCGGTCAAGTATACGGCCCTTTGGAGTAAGATGCAGGCATCTTTCACTCATTGTGATTACGAAGAGAGGCCGGGACCCAGGTTCGAATCCTGGTGGGGCTATTAAATCTGATTTGAACCATTTAAATTCAAAAATATTTCTTTTAAGATGTAATTTGTGTTAAATTAAGGTGAATAGTTTAGAATTATAATTTTATACCTAAATCTTGAGCACTTTTCATCTTTTTATCATGTTGGTCTAATCTTCCTGCATTAAGACAATCAAAACAAATATGAATTGTTCCGTCTTTTTCTTTTATTCTTCTTTCTCCTTTACACTTTGGGCAATCGTATTCTTCTTCACTCATAGTTTTTTTAATATTCTTCCTTATTTAAGCATTTGGTAATTGAACCATTATCTTTTTTTAAAATCTAGTGTTTATATCTTCCTCTTTTTTTGAGTTTACGAAAGAAATGGAAGGTACTTT